>JBOGJX010000061.1:0-3465 GCA_050745285.1 Terriglobia bacterium | reverse complement strand
TAGCCACGGCACGATTTGTGTGCCGTGGG
The DNA here is from genome assembly GCA_050745285.1 of Terriglobia bacterium. Lineage (GTDB taxonomy): Bacteria > Acidobacteriota > Terriglobia > UBA7540 > UBA7540 > RH2-MAG17b. The sequence goes on along the minus strand of JBOGJX010000061.1, from coordinate 3,436 downwards.
TTTTTGCAAGCCCACGGCACACAAATCGTGCCGTGGCTACCACTTCAGACCAATGCATTCAGGAATTTCCCAAAGCCCCTGATTTCTCCAGCCCTCTCTCTCCGGGAGAGGGTGGCCGAAGGCCGGGTGAGGGGCCGCTTCGCGGTAGTCGAAGGCCTTACTCACCTTCGCGCTTGAAGCGCGGCTTGCGCATGATCCAGACGAGAGGCGAGACGAGCGCGAACAAAACCGCCAGAAGGCGAAATGCGTCCAAATAACTCAATACGGAAGCCTGGTGCAGAACCAGGGCATAGACTGCGCTGAGCGACTGATGTCCCGCCGTCGAGAGATCAGCGCCGCCGCGGTGGAATTGGCGCTGCATGGCGGAGAGCAGCCCCGTGAATAGAGGATTGGTAGGATTGATGTGGGCCACGAGCCTCGATTGATGGACCTGATCGCGTCGCTGCAGCATGGTGGCCGCGATCGAGATGCCGAAGCCCGCGCCCAGGTTCCGCGTCAAGCCGGTGATGCTGGTAGCGTAGCCCATTTCTTCGTTCGGAATGGGATCGACGGTGATCGTGGCAAAAGGCACGAAAACAAAGGCGAGCCCCGCGCCCATAATGATCTGGGGCACGAGAAAGCTCCAGGGACCAGCGTTGAGATCAAGGAAGGAAAATGAGAGCACGCCCACGGCGGATACCAGGATGCCGCCGAACAGGAGCGCCCGCATGTCCCATCGCCGCCCGATCAGGATGCCCGCCACGGGCATCAGGATCATCGTCGCAATGCCGCGAGGAGCGTTCCAGATACCCGCGGTGATGGCCGGGAAGTTCAGCACTTCTTGCATGAAGAGCGGCAGCAGCAGAATGCTTCCATAAAGCACGAAGAAGAGAACGATGGAGAGGCCAACACCCGCTCCGAATGTGCGGTATTTCAGCAGGCGTAGGTGCACCATGGGATCGGGCGCCACAAGCTCCCAAATGACGAATGCCACAAGACCAGCCACGGCGATGACGGCAAGGGCCACGATAAAGCGCGAGCTAAACCAGTCGGATTCCTGGCCCTTGTCGAGCACGACCTGAAGCGCGCCAATACCGGTGACGAGCATGCCGAGGCCCCAGTAGTCGATGCCCTTGGTGGTCCGGCGAAGGTAGGGAGGGTCAAAAACGTAAAGGTGGACCAGAATCAACCCGGCAATGCTGACCGGCAGGTTGATGAAGAAGACCCAGCGCCAGGAAAAATCCGTGGTGAGCCAGCCGCCCAATACAGGCGCCATGATGGGCGCGACGACAATGCCGACGCCCCACATGGCCATGGCGTGGCCCCGCTCTTCGCGCGGGAAAGTCTCAAGCAGGATGGCGCGCGTGGTGGGCTGAAGCGTGCCGCCGAAAGCGCCCTGGAGCACGCGGCAAACAATCAGCACGGGCAAGGTTGGCGCCAAGCCGCACAACATGCTGGCTACCGTGAAGCCGGCGACGGCCGTCATCAGCAGCCGTTTCCGTCCAAAGCGGCTGGCCAGCCAGCCTGTTAGAGGTAGCACGACGGCGTTTGAAACCAAATAAGACGTCAGCACCCAGGTGGCTTCGTCAATGCTTGCGGAAAGGTTTCCCGCGATGTACGGGATGCTGACGTTTACCGCCGACGTGTCTACTAGCTCCATCACCGCGCTGGCCATCACCGCAACCGCCACCAGCCAGCGGTAGACTGCCGGGTTCTCGCCAGCAAGAGGGGACGGAGGGGATGTGGTCATCGAAGCGGGGTTATCCATTGTCTATGGTACCAGCGGCCCGGCAAGCAATTCTCGCCGCCGGCCGCCGCTACAGCAGGTAGCGCAGAGTTTTACATTTGAAACTCTGCGGCTTTTCGTCGGGGCCCGCGCAAGCCTACCCCACTTCAGTAGAATCCAGAAAGAATATTTGAGTCAAATTATTCTAAAGGTGGCAGGGATGGCCAGACCATGGGACGGGACCGAGAGGTTATGGTCGTGATTCGTGGGCTGGCGCAGACGTTCAGGTCTGCACTCGAATGCAGCCCCAAGGCAGCGGGCGGAGCGTGGCAGGATGTTCTCGCGCTGATAAACCAAACCGCAACTGGCCAAGGGCGAAGTGGCGCGGGCTTGTCATGCTTCGTCAGGGTACAACTTCTCAGGGAGGCGCTCCAGAATCGCAGGTCTTAAGGTCTTAGCCAGCCAGCGAATCACTGGGGTCAGCACGAAGGCAAATGACCAGCAAGGTTAAAACAGTACGGGCCTGGGAACACTCCCAGGCCCGTCAGTCCGAAAGCGGCCAGACTAGGAAACAAACAGTTTCCGGCGTCGTGAAACCAACATCAGACCGAGCAGCCCGAGTCCGGTTCCCCAAAGAAGGAATGCCGAGGGCTCAGGAGTAAGGGTAGGCCCGCCGCCGGTCGGGAGGTTGGTTGCGAACACCGCGGGCGCTCCGAAGGCTTCGCCATAAACCATTACAAGCGAAGCGCTGGGATCGTTCGGACCGGTATAAGTGATGGGCGTGAGGACATAGGACGTCCCGGCGGGGCTTATGCCCGGGATGATATTGCCATCGACGTAAAAGCTTGCGCCATCGTCGTGCCCGACTAGGAACGTCTCGCCGGTGGTTATGGGCACCGTCGCAGTAAATTCAAAGATGGTATTGTCCAGCGTATTTGCCAAAGCGCTAGAGGAGCCCGTCAAGATGGTCGCTGCCGGGTTGCCATTCGCCAAAAAGGACCCGACCGTGTAACTCAGGCCTCCATTGCCGCAGGTTATCCCGCACGAGCCCGCGCCAAAGTAACTGCTGAATTGAAGGCTGGTTGATGTGTTCACGGTAAAGGTCACGTCGGGAGTCGAGCTGGGTACGTTTCCTATAACCGCGTCCTGTGCGCCGGTAGAATCATTGATCCATGCGCTTCCATTGACCGTCACATTTGAGGCTTGAACGCTGATGCCAAATGCTAAAGCTAAGGCCATGCCGAGGCCAATCCTAACTAACGCTTTCTTTTTCAAGAAATTCATTTGATTCTCCTCCTACAAGGTTGTGATGTGTTGGGTTAGAGTGATCCCCACTACCCCCGTTACAAACACCCGGGAAGCGGCTGCCAGGACGGTACCGCGCTCCCTTGTTGCCTGATTCATCTTGATGAGACCCGCATTCATTCCTTCACGTAGGTCAATAAGGGGGGTGCTTAAGTATCCCGCTGCTGCCGATCGGCCGCAAGTACCTCCCGTGTTATTAACCGCATCTCAAAAGACCGCGATGATTGGGGTGTCAGCGGAAGCGGCCATTCTTCGCGCGACTCGCGAATCCACGTGCGGAAAGCCTGCACCCGGAGGCTTTCCGCGGATCCGTCTTCGTACTTATGGATGAACGCCGTCAAACTGGTGTGGAGATATATTGGTCAATCTTCACAGCGGAATGATGCGTGAAAAGAAAGAATGGCGCGCCTGGAGGGATTCGAACCC
>JBOGJX010000060.1:0-2729 GCA_050745285.1 Terriglobia bacterium | reverse complement strand
CACCCTTGTCGATGCCGCCAAGGAGGTCGGACCCGCCCTCTTCTTCTCGCTGATCATCATCGTCGTGTCGTTCCTGCCCGTCTTCCTCCTGCAAGCGCAGGAGGGGCGCATGTTCAAACCACTGGCCTGGACCAAGACGCTGGCCATCAGCTTTTCGTCGATATTATCCATCACTCTGGTTCCGGTCCTCATGCTGATTTTTATCGGCGGCAAGCTGCGGCCGGAATCCCGAAACCCCGTCTCACGCTTCACTCAGGCTATCTACCTTCCGATTCTCCGTCTCTGCCTCCGCTACCGCAAGACGACGTTGCTCCTCAGCCTGGTATTGCTGATTCTGGCCTATCCCCTGGCGCGACGCATTGGCAGCCAGTTCATGCCCTCGCTCTATGAAGGTTCGGGCCTCTATATGCCCACCGCGCTTCCAGGAATCTCGATCACCCAAGCCTCGCAACTGCTTCAGGAGTCGGACCGCATCATTAAGTCCTTTCCGGAGGTTGCGAGCGTCTTCGGCACCGTCGGCCGCTCGAACAGCGCCACGGACAACGCCCCACTCGATATGTACGACACGACCATTATGCTGAAGCCGCGCGACCAGTGGCCGCACGGCATGACCTACGCGAAGCTGATCCAAGAGATGGATTCGAAACTTCAATTCCCCGGTCTTAGCAATACCTGGACCATGCCTGTCGAAAACCGGCTGGATATGGAGTTGACCGGGATTAAAACGCCCGTCGGGATGAAAATCCAGGGGCCAAATCTGGCGGGAATCCAGACGGTGGGAGCGCGAATCGGGCGGATTCTCTCGACAATGCCTGAGGTCAGTTCAACTTTTGCCGAGAAAGTCGCCGAAGGTTTTTACGTGAACATTAAGGTGGACCGAGCGGAAGCGGCGCGCTACGGGCTAACCGTGGCCGGCGTCCAGCGCGCCGTCGAATCCGGTATCGGCGGCGAAGATATCGCTGTCAACATTGAGGGCCGCGACCGCTTTCCCGTCAACGTGCGCTATAACCGCGACTTTCGCGGTGATCTCGACGAGCTGCGGCGCGTGGTGATCGCTACACCCACCGGCGCTCAGATTCCCATCGGCGAGGTCGCCAGCATTTACTTCTCGCGCGGCCCTGCGATGATTCGCGACGAAGAGGCGCAACTCACGGGCTACGTCTATATCAACTTGAACACATCCAACTATGGCGGATTTGTTCAGCGCGCCACTCAATTGCTCCAGGAAAAGTTGCAGTTACCGGCGGGCTATACCTACGTGTGGTCTGGGGAATACGAGTTCGAGCTGCGGGCCAAGAAGCGCCTGGAGCTGATCCTGCCGCTGGTATTTTTCACCATATTTCTGCTGCTCTACGTGATTTTCAATTCCACGGCCGAGGCCGCCATGATGTTTTTCCCCACGTTCTTCGCCCTCACCGGAGGCCTCGCCCTGCAATGGCTGCTGGGTTATCTCTTTAGTGTTGCCGCCTGGGTGGGTTACATTGACCTGTTTGGGATCGCGGTAGAGACCGGTGTCGTGATGATGGTCTACCTCCACGAAGCGCTGGACCGCAGGCTGGCTTCGGGCCGTCCGCTTCAGCACGAGGATATTGAGGCGGCGACGATTGAGGGCGCCGTGATGCGCCTGCGTCCGAAGCTTATGACCGTCGCCTGCGTGATCGTCAGCCTCGGACCTCTCCTTTGGGAATCCGGCATCGGTTCGGACGTGATGAAGCCCATTGCCGCGCCCATCGTGGGCGGCATGGTCACTTCCTCGATTGCGGTGCTTCTTCTGATCCCGATCTTTTTCACCATGCTGAAGGAGCGCGCCCTGCGGAATGGCAAGCTAGTGCCCTCAAGCCTCAACCAGCCCGAGGAATCATAGCTGGAGCCTGGCAGGATGCTGAAAATCACTTTTGCGTCTTCGGCAGGGCGGGGCGTTAAAACCCCGCCCTTTCAAACCGCTTTTTCAGTAACCCGCTATACCGCAATAGGCCTCAATGGACTTTTCCCGGCGTCAGCCCGCTCCAACCCTCGCAGGCAATGATAGAGTTCATGGGCTTTTTGGGGTCATACTTAACGCTCGAGGACAAGCCCGTCAGGCCCTCGCCAGAAAACCCCGCTCCGGAGAACGCAAACACATCCTGGGCTGCTTCGTATGTCACGCCAGCCACTTCGTAACGGTACACGACCACACGCCTGAGCGTTTCCGCGTCTTCGATCAGGTCGACGACCTGGGCGGAAACGATGCGGCCCCCACGATTAACCCTCAGCCGCCGGAGCCTTTCAGCTTCCTCCGGACTGATGGACTTCCACTTCCGTGCCAATCGAACAAGTGCCCACCCTAGCGCGGCGGCGGCGGCGCTTGCCGCCACAGAACTGGCAGCCACAATAACGGTCAGGCGTGTTGAAGGAGTCACTTTCTTTGCCCTATCCCGGAGCCTTGAGAAACCTGCCGCGGGGGTCCGCCATTGGTTATGACACTAACGAATGGATTATAGCATTGCGGGGCAGTATCAATATGCCACGTCAATTGCGCCCCGCGCACCGATGATGATAGTGTAGGGGTTTGGTCCTTGGCGGCATGCGGAAAAGCACAGTTAGCAGGAGCATGTAGCGGCGGGTTTATTCCGCCAACCCGCATTGAAATCATTCGACTTGTGGCGACATAAAGTCGCCGCTACACTGTTCACGCGGGGTTTTTCAGTACCTGTTCGATTTGCCATGGCGTTTTGCATGATGCGTTAAGC
>JBOGJX010000059.1:0-5762 GCA_050745285.1 Terriglobia bacterium | reverse complement strand
ATCCTGCATGGCGCAAGTTCATTGGTATTTATTTTGATTTTAATTTGCGTGCTTCCCGGCCGTGTGTATTGGAAGTATGGAACTATTATGGAGTGCGGCGGCTTGCCGCCGCTTTTGTAGGGTCGCTGCTCGCTGAGCGCGCTGACTTTGGGCGCAGCAAGCAGCGCCCCGACGCGAGGAGAATAACTTGGCGGGAACTAAAATCACGGTGAGAAACAACGGCTCTTTACGCGTGGAGGGCGACTTCGAAATTGTGGACCAGGATGGCAATGCATTCGGCCTCGCCGGGCGCACAAAGTTGGGGCTATGCCGGTGTGGCCATTCGCAGAACAAGCCGTTTTGTGACGGCAGCCATCGCGATTGCGGGTTTCAGTCCGAGGTGAAGGCGGTTGACCTGCCTCCGGTTGAGACCAAGCCGGCGCAAGCCTGATGCGGGAGCGAATCCTTGCCATTGATTTTGGAATGCGGCGGTTCGGGCTTGCCGTGTCAGACCCGCTGGGCGTGATCGCGCTGGGCTTGCCGACCCTCGAACGCAAAAATCTGGCGAGCGATCTCGCCGCGCTTGGCGGGTTGATCGAGCAATACAGCATCGGGGAAGTTATTCTCGGCCTGCCTCTCAGCAAGAGTGGCGCGGAAAACGCGATGTCACAGCGCGTCGCCGGATTCGCGGAGAAGCTGCGCGTTCGCGTGAATTGCTCCGTGCGGCTCTGGGACGAACGCCTGTCGAGCGCGGAGGCGAACCGCATGCTGCGCGGCTCCGGAATCGGCCTGGAGAGGCGCAAGCGAGCTGTCGACCGTGTGGCCGCAACGCTGATCCTGCAGAATTACCTGGATTGGCGCGGCCACGAAGGAAACCAGGCGGCTGAGACCAGGGACCCGCGATGAAGAAGTGGCTTGGCATTATCTTGCTGCTGGTTGTGATTTTGGCCGGGGCGTGGACGGCGAAGGAGCTTTATTTCCCCTATCGGGGCTACGCCGGAAGCGTGATTCTTGTGATTCAGCCGGGAACGAATGCGCCCGAAGCGGCAAGCCTGCTTCAGTCGCGCGGGGTTCTGGCGCACCGGCTTCCATTCCTCTTCCGCTACTGGCTCGGACGGCGGCGCCACGAAACCATCAAGTTCGGCGAGTACCAGTTCCGCCGCCCGATGAGCGCTTCCGAGGTCTATGAGAAGCTTGTTCGAGGCGAGGTTTATCTTCACGCCGTCGTGATCCCTGAGGGCTCGGACCGCCTTGACATGGCGCGGATTTTCGAGCAGGAGGTCGGGCTTAATCCCGATTCGTTTCTCGCCGCCACGCGCGACCCCGCGGCCATCCGCGACCTTGACCCGCAGGCGCCCTCGCTTGAGGGTTATCTCTTTCCCGATACCTACCGTTTTCCGCGCGGCGCCACCGCCTCCAAAATCGCGAGCGCTATGCTCGCGCGTTTCCGCGAAGTATTAAACTCACAATTCCGCCAGGACCTGCCGCCCGGCCCAGACGCACTGCACGATGCCATCACGCTCGCCTCGCTGGTGGAGAAGGAAACGCCCAATCCCCGCGAGCGGCCAATGGTTGCCGGGGTGTTCACGAGGCGGCTGACAATAGGAATGCCTCTGCAATGCGATCCGACGGTGATCTATGCCGTGCGGCTTAGCCAGCAGATCAGCGATCCCTTGAGGTTGTTTACCGGCCCGCTCACCCGCAGCGACCTTGAAGCTCCCTCGCCGTATAATACCTATCTGCACGCAGGCCTGCCGCCGGGACCTATCTGCAGCCCCGGCGCGGCGTCGATTCGCGCGGCGCTGCATCCGGCTGCCGGGACCGCGCTCTATTTTGTGAGCAATAACCACGGCGGGCACGCGTTCGCCGATACGCTCTCCGAGCAGAACCGCAACGTGGCGCGCTACCGGAAGGAATTGAAGGCCCAGGGGACAGGGAAATCGACGGCGGGGAAGTCCCAATAGCCCTTTTGCCCGCGGCTCAAACGAAGGCAAGGATTGAAGGTCAGCGGGAAGCGGTTTACCTCGAACGTTTCCGCCGGCGGGGTTGATGGTCCACGCGGATCTCTTCCATCTTGCGACTCAGCGTGTTGCGGTGGATTCCCAGGCGCTCTGCGGCCTTTGACCGGTTGCCGTTGCACTTATCCAGGACTTTGCGGATAAAGCGCTTCTCAAACTCGCTCATCGCGTCTTCAAAGTGCACCCCATGCTCCATCATCTGGCTAATCAGCGCATCAAGTTGGTCTTTCACGAAAGAACTCCAGACTACGTTAAAGGGAAGCCTTGTTCTTGGCGGCGCCCTTGCTATCTTGAATCACGTCTTGGCGGAACTTCTGAAACCCGGCGTAAAAGTCATCCTTCAAATCCTTGGGCATGACGAAGGCGATCACGCGCGCGCCCGCCGAAACATAAGGAGCCAGTTGGGAGCGGCTCACGGCCACGGGTTTGATTGAGAAGGCGACCAGGATCATCAGTAAAATTGAGTCAACGATCACGCCGCGGATAAGCCCGAAAACAGCGCCCATGAAGCGATCAAACCATTCCACTCCAGCGGTCCTGATCAACAGCCTCGCCAGGACCGACGCCACCGCTCCTACGATCAAGACCGCAATAAAGATGGCCAGAAAGCCGCACGCCAACGCGATCTGGTGTGATTTGGTGAGATCGTCGAACCACGCGGCCGCGCGATGATATTCGACCGCCGCTAGGATAAGCCCCAGCACGACGGCGGCCAGCGAAATCAACTCGCGGACGAAACCCTTTTTGACCGCCAGGGCGATGGAGAGGACAATGACGATTGCCAGGATCCAGTCGACCCAGTTCCAGATTGCCATATTGTAATCGGGTGGAAGCGCTTAAAACCGGTTGCTAAAAAATTCCGCGCGAAGGGCGCAACGGCGATTTTACATCGTCACAGGTCAAGTGTTCTCAAGGCACGACTGGCGGCATAAAGCCACTGCTACGCCCTTTTCAACCAATGTCGCGTCCAGAAAGCTTGCGAAGGGCCTCCCGGTATTTTTCGCTCGTCGCCTTTATGACTTCCGGAGGCAGATGGGGCGGCGGCGGCTTCTTGTTCCAGCGAACCGACTCCAGATAGTCGCGGACGAACTGCTTGTCATACGACGGCTGAGGCCCGCCTGGTTTGTAGCCTCCGAGCGGCCAGAAGCGGGACGAATCCGGAGTCAAGGCCTCGTCAATCCACGTGATCTGGCCCTCACAGAGCCCCCATTCAAATTTGGTGTCGGCGAGAATGATGCCCTGCGTTGCTGCATAATCCCGCGCGCGGACGTACAATTTCATACTCAAATCTCTCAATTTCCCCGCGGTCTCCCGCCCGGTGATTGCCGCCATCCGATCAAATGAGATATTTTCGTCGTGGCCGGATGTGGCCTTCGTCGCGGGTGTAAAAATTGGGTTCTCGATCCTGGCGGACTCCGTAAGCCCCGCCGGCAGCCGGATGCCGCACACTTCGCCCGTTTCCTTGTATTCCTTCCAACCCGATCCCGCAAGATACCCGCGCACCACGCATTCGACCGGAAAGGGTTGAGCCTGGCGCACCATCATTGACCGGCCGGAAAGGCCTTCGGTATATGGATGAAGCTCCGAAGGATAATCACGGGTATTGGAGGTCAAGTAGTGATTCCGGCACACTTCATACAATTTGCCAAACCAATAGCATGAAAGCTGATTGAGCACGCGGCCTTTGTCCGGGATTCCCTCCGCCATCACCACGTCAAAAGCCGAAAGACGGTCCGTGGCGACAATGAGCAGTCTGCCCCCGCTGAGTTGGTAGATGTCACGGACCTTGCCGCGGGAAAGTGGCTTGATTCCCGGCAAGGTGGATTCCAATAAGATACCGGTGTGAGTTGAACGGTTCACTGCGCCTTTAGACCTTGCCCATTGTAGATCATCGCTTCACATTGTCAACGGGAAAAACTGCAGAGACAAGTGACAAGAGACGAGCGATAGCTGACGGCTTCTTCTTTGCCACTTGTCACTTGTCACTCGACACTTGCTTTCTCCACCTCAACACCGGTTTGCGCGCGGCGCCCACCTCATCCAGCCGGCTGACGCGTGTGCTGTGAGGGGCGCTCCGGACTAATTGAGCGTCGTCCACGACTTCACCGGCGATGGATAGCATCGCATCAACAAACGAATCAATCTCCGCCTTGCTCGCGCTTTCGGTCGGCTCGATCATAAGGGCCCCAGGGACGATGAGCGGAAATGAAGTTGTATACGGATGAAACCCATAATCGATCAACCGCTTGGCGATATCGCCGGTCCGCACTCCCTGCGCCGCCTGTTTCCGGTCGGAAAACACGCACTCGTGCATTGTGGGCGCGTCGTAGGGCAGGTCGTAAGTGCCCTTCAGACGCACGCGGATGTAATTAGCATTCAGCACGGCGTCTTCTGTGACCTGCTTCAGCCCCTCCGGTCCATAAGCCAGCATATAAGCCAGCGCGCGCACGGCCATACCAAAATTGCCATGGTAGGCGCGCACGCGCCCCACGCTTTTCGGACGGTCCGCATTGGAATGGTAAGACCCATCCGGGGTCCGCTCGATAACCGGAGCGGGAAGGAACGGCTCGAGGAACTTCTTGGCCGCCACGGGCCCGGATCCGGGGCCGCCGCCGCCGTGCGGGGTGGAAAAGGTCTTGTGCAGATTCAGGTGCATAACGTCCACGCCAAACTCGCCAGGCCGCGCCACACCCACCAGCGCATTCATGTTGGCGCCATCCATATAGACCAGACCGCCCTTCGCGTGCACGACGCTCGCGATGTCGCGGATCTGCTCTTCAAAGATCCCCAGCGTGTTGGGGTTGGTCAGCATCAACCCAGCCACGTCGCCGGCCATGGAACGCTCGAGCTCCGCGAGGTCCACGCAGCCGCGATCGTTCGATTTGATGTTGCGGATTTCATAACCCGCGATGGTGACGCTCGCCGGGTTTGTCCCGTGCGCCGAGTCTGGAACCAGAACATACCTACGCCGGTCTCCACGGTCCTGAAGGTAAGCACGGATCATCAGCAGCCCTGTGAGCTCGCCTTGCGCTCCGGCGGCCGGTTGGAGCGAGACCGAGTCCATGCCCGTGATTTCCGCCAGGCAGCGCGCGGTCTCATAGAGAATGCGGAGACATCCCTGCGCCAGAGGCTCGGGTGTGAGGGGATGATCGGTGGCTAGTCCCTCGAGGCTTGCGACTGTCTCGTTGATGCGCGGGTTGTATTTCATGGTGCAGGAACCCAGCGGATAGAGGCCGGTATCAATGCCGTAATTCCACGTGGAAAGCCGGGTGAAATGGCGGATCACTTCAAGCTCTGAAACTTCAGGGAACCCCTCCACTTCCAGGCGGGCGAACTCCGTCCCCAGGGCTTCTTCGGGAGAGACGGCCGGCACATCCAATGGCGGAATCTCGGCCCCGGTTTTTCCGGGCGAGGACCGCTCGAAAATCAGCCCCTCGTTGCGCGTAACGTGGGGGCGTGCTTCTGTGATCATGGTTCTGGCTTTCCTTCCGATGGAGGAATATTCGATTTAGCAGTCGTTCATGTCGCTTTGCGACACTCACAAAGCATGAAAAGGGTGTTGGAAGGGCATGGCTTCAGCCATGCCGTGAGCGCTACCCCCTCATGCCCCCTCCCCTCTCCCTTTGGGAGAGGGGAGGGACCACGAAGTGGTGGGTGAGGGCGTTTACGGCACGGCCGTTTTTCTTGGAAACGCTGGCCGTGCCCTTCCGTCCTCCTGACCGGAATTTTCGGAACAGACTCTTCGCGGAGTGTACCCTGCGCGAA
>JBOGJX010000058.1:0-4228 GCA_050745285.1 Terriglobia bacterium | reverse complement strand
GCTCTCGCTGCGCCTTGCAAATGAGGGCTACCCTGTTTGGTGTGATCTGACGAAGCTCTTGGGTGGGGAAACTTTTTGGGATGATATTCAGAAGGCCATCAAGGAACGTACGATAAAGTTCCTATTTGTTCTCTCTCGGTCGTCCAACGCGAAAGACGGCGCGCTTCAGGAGCTCGACTGCGCCAAGGGACCGGCGAAGAAGCTTAAGGCGACGGTCCGTGACTTCATCGTCCCGTTAAAAGTCGATGATCTTCCTCACGACGATGTCCACATTCTCGTGCGGCGGCTGAACCACATCTCCTTCTGGCCGTCTTGGGCGAAAGGGCTGGCTCAGCTCCTTGAAAAACTCGAAGCGGACGCTGTCCCCAAGAGGGCAAGTTTCAATCCTGAGGCGGTGGGTTCGTGGTGGGGTCGGGAGTTCGACGTTAATCGCGGCGTTATCGACGAACCCGAAGATTATCTCTCCAACTGGTTTCCCATCACCCGCGTCCCGGAAAAGCTGTACCGCCATTACGTCGCCCGGGATGAAATCGGAAAGATCGAAATCGACCCCGATTCGTTCCCTTATCCAGCCGTCAAAGACAGCGACATTACGCTCTTCTCGTTTGCAAAAGCTCACGATTTCACCGGCACGCTCGGCGAACACCTCTCCATCGTCAAGTCGGAAGAATTCTCGGTGTCGGATGTAATTGCCGGCAACGGTCCAAGATCATCCGCCAAGCATCTCTCCCAGCTCTTCAGAATGGCTTGGGAACAAATGATGCTTAACCGCTGCTTTCCGGCTCACGAGCTTTCGAATCGAGCTAAGGCATTCTACTTTAGGATTGACCAAGTTCCCGGTAACAATCTTTTCTTCGCCGGCGTGACAGGCAAGCAGGCGCACCGAAGCGTCGTGGGGTTCAAGACTACCCCGCAGGGAAAACGCTACTGGCACTTCGCTGTTCAGGGTAAGCCAATCTTTCGGCCCGAGCCCATACTCGTCGTCAAGGGTCACGTCCTTTTTTCCGATGATGGGAGAACCCTTTGGTCAAGTGCGGAGAGACTCCACAGGGCACGGCGGAGCCAGTGCAAGAATTGGTGGAACGATGAATGGCGCGACAGAATTCTCGCGACGATGACCCATCTGGGTGGGGAAGAGGGCGCGCTCCTGGTGCCGTTGGGCGGTGATGTGTCCTTTCAGGTTGGCATTGCCCCTCTGAGCTTTCTGAGCCCGGTTTCCTACGTTGCTGCCAAAGAGGCTGAACGCTTTGACGTCGACCTCTCACGAGATTTTGATGAAGACGAAGAACCTGAAGATGAGACCGGGGAGGCGGACGCCGACGGCACCGACGAAGCCTAATGCGTTCTCTGATACGGCTACCCGAACCGGCGCTCCTGTTTCGTCATGGGCAGGCGACGGAGGATCCTCGCGATGGGCTGACGCTGTTCGGTCCGCTCGATTCCGGACGGCCCTACGGCATCCGCTCGGGTGTGATCGGCACCTCAGCCGGCATCGAAAAGTTCAAGCGATGGGTTGAATGGGTTCATGGGCCGGTGCGCACAGCCGTGCCGTACACTGCGAGACCGCCTTTCCCCGGGTTTGAGAGCGCATTTCGAATTCCCTTGTCCTCCGATCCTGTGCAGGTGCTGGAAGTCGATGAGAAAGAGTTAAAGCACCATTTATACCTCGATGATCGCCACCAACGCGTCTTCGGGACGGTCAACCTGTATGCCGACCCTATCGTAAAAGCGCTTCAGGAAGAAGAGGCCAAGCCGGATGTATGGTTCGTCGTGATTCCGGACGAGGTGCGGAAATATTGCAGCCCACAAGCAGTCATTGATCCCGATTTGCGAGTCGGGGCGCTGCGCCAGTTCGGCTCGGTAAGACAGGCCAAATCCTTTTATAACGCGCCGTCGCTTTTTGAGGACCAGAATGTAGCAGCGGAGCCATATTTCTATAAGGAACACTTTCGCAACCAGCTCAAAGCGAAACTCCTTGCACACAGAATCTCGACCCAGGTTTTGAGAGAAGGTACGCTGGAGAATATCGAGACGAGCGGCGAGACAAGCGCTGAGAAGGCGCTGATCAAGATGCAGTCCGCGATAGCCTGGAACATCGGCACTGCGGCGTTCTACAAAGCCGGGGGGCGCCCGTGGAAAGTGTCCGGCATACGGGATGGCGTATGCTACATCGGGCTCGTGTATAAAAAGGACGACAAGGCCGGCGACAACAGAATCGCCTGTTGCGGCGCTCAGATGTTTCTTGATTCTGGTGACGGGCTCGTCTTCAAGGGTGCCACTGGCCCTTGGTACCGTGAAGGAACTCGGGATTTTCACCTCAGCCGTGATGCTGCCCAATCCCTGATCGCAATGGCTGTCCAATCTTACCGAGACAAGAATAACGGCAAGCCTCCAGCCGAACTCTTCATCCACGGACAAACCACCTTCTTTCGGGAAGAATGGGCGGGTTTTGAATCAGCAGTCCCGGCTGGCACCAAGTTAGTGGGAGTCAAAATACGCGATGATGCAAGCCTGAAGCTGTTTCGAAAGAGCGACACGCCGGTTCTGCGCGGAATCTCGTATGTTCGAGATGAGCGAAATGCTTTTTTGTGGACCCGTGGGTGGACTCCTCGGTTACAAACATACGTTGGCCGGGAGGTTCCGAATCCGCTTGCCGTCGAAATCTGCCAGGGTCACGCTTCCATCGAGACCGTCCTCGGGGACATCCTGGCGTTGACGAAACTCAACTACAACACGTGTATTTTCGGCGACGGAAAGCCGATCACGCTGAAATTTGCGAATGCCGTCGGAGATGTCCTCGTCGCGGGCCCGGTCAAAGGTGAACTCCCATTACCGTTTATGTACTACATTTAGCATTTTCGACGGAAACGCTCACGAGCCTCGTAGACCGGGGGAAGTCCGTGGCCCGGGTCCTACCACGCCGGGGTTATCGCCTGTCGCGGAGGCATCACGCGCCTTGAGTTTAAGGGTCATCAAACGCAAAGCCCCACGGACGACGCCACGCTGAATTCTGGCGTCTTCAAAACAGAGGAAGCTGATCGGCGGTAAGTGAAGCTGCGGGAGCCGTTCTACGAGCTGCGCGCTTGCGGCCTGGCAAGGCAGCGAGCGACGCGCCGAACAGCAGCAACTGATTAACGGCGGCGGGAAGGGGTTCTTGCGCTGGAAGCAGGGTGTCGGCCGGCGACACATGCTCAGACTCGGCTTCAATAATGACCGGCACGGCATGTGCGACCGCTAAATTCTGGTGCTGGATTGCGCGCCACACCAACTCAGCGTTCTCACCGATGCCGTTCTCAGTTACCAGCTCGCGCGCCATGGCCATGAGCAGGTCGTCCTCGCCTTCGGTCTGTAATCCTTCCGCCGAAAACTTACCCTCCATTCCCGTCGCCACCAGCAGCTTCCGCCCCATCAGCCGCAGGCAGGTTTCCTGTGCCGTCCGGGCGTAAGCAAAATACTTGACCGTCACTTCCTCTGTTTGGCCAATGCGCCAGGAGCGCCGGCTCGCTTGCCGCAGCGTGTAGAGCGAGTAGCCCGTTTCCCAAAACAGAAGATCTTTGTATTCGAGCAAATCAAGTCCGAGACTGACCAACTTCGGATGTGAAATCACTACCTGCACGCCCTGGCGGGACTGACGCTCGTACCACGCCTCGCGCAGTTCCGGCTTGACGTCACTCGTCAGGATAGCCACCCGGATGCCCTCGCGCTGGAGGATTCGCTCCAACCGCCTGGTCACATCCCGCGTCCGCGTGTAGACTGCAAACACATGCACTTTGCGGCCACGACTGAGGCTGGACCGGACCTCTTCAAGCAGTTTCCGTTCCTTTGCGTACAGCACACTTTCATCGAGGTCCTCTGGCTCGGCGATCACAAACCGCTCCCGCCTGCCAGCTTCCGCGTCATATTCCGATCCATAAAGCGTGCCAAGGCCGAAGGGCCGGTCGGGATAGAGCAGCAGAGCGTTCATCCCCGTGCTGATCACGGAAGAATTACCGCGATGCTCCTTGAGGGCTTGCTTGATCGCTTCTTCAAGCTTCTCGTAAGCTTTCCGTAATGGCTCGTCCATCTCGACCGGCACCACCTCTTCCCGGTAGGGTGGCAGCGCATGAGCGATGTCTTCAAGCGAAAGAAAGGCCGCCATCGGCATCAGGAAATCACCGAAGAGCTGCGGTGAGGCGCCTGGCCGACGTCGCACCCGACGGGTGACCTTCGCTTCGGAACAGGCGTTTTC
>JBOGJX010000057.1:0-15399 GCA_050745285.1 Terriglobia bacterium | reverse complement strand
GGGGTGTGGACGGAGAACCTATCTCTTCCCGGTATCCTGAACGAGTGTATGTTGCAAAGCTACACTGGGATTATCCGGTTGTTTCCCAACACGCACAATCTTGGCCAGTCCCGATTCCAAAACTTGCGTGCCGCTGGAGCGTTCCTGGTGACCGCTAGTCATAACGGCAAACAGGTGACATCTATAAGAATCTTGAGCGAAAAAGGCCGGGAGGCCCGGGTCGCACAGCCATGGCCTGGATACGGCATTCGCGTCACGCGCCGGAGTGGCGGCAAGCCAA
The DNA here is from genome assembly GCA_050745285.1 of Terriglobia bacterium. Taxonomy (GTDB): domain Bacteria; phylum Acidobacteriota; class Terriglobia; order UBA7540; family UBA7540; genus RH2-MAG17b. Next base: position 15,119 of record JBOGJX010000057.1, on the reverse strand, counting down.
TCCCCGTTCACGAGGAAAAAGGTGTGTTCACATTCCCAACGGAGCCTGGGCATGAATATCAGATCACGAGAGCATAGGTGCGTCCGCGTCATCCCAAACTACCCCAGCTACGTTGCAAGGAGCTCGCAAGCTGAACCGGTTGTATCTCTTCGCCGGCTTAAATTTGACTGCAAATCAGATCTGTGTTGGTTCGCCCTATGTTACGAGACCCGATCGGAAGGCCTTCGAGTGCCCTGCTCTCGATTGAGGATGGAGTCCGTGCTTCTTCACCGTAAAGATGAGGAGCTTGAATGAAAAAACAATCAGAATTAGCCGTGAACCGGCGAGACCTGTTCCGCATGATAGGGATTGGAACCGCTGCCGCAGCCTTGCCGCCGGGTTTGGCAGGCGGGGCCGTGCGGAGGGGCGCGGCGGAAGAATCCACGCAGCCGCTCAGCACGTGGCATGCCGATATACCCTTTCTGCAGACGCCGCCGGAAGGGTTGCGATGGTTTAATGAGGCCAAGTTTGGCATGTTCATCCACTGGGGACCCGTTTCCTTGGCCAGTGTAGAGATTTCATGGCCCATCATGGTTCCCAGCCCCAAATGGAGCATTACTGAGCAGGAATATGTGAACCTCTACCGAAAATTCAATCCGGTAAAGTACGATCCGGATGAATGGATTGACCTTGCGGAAGCGGCGGGGCAGCGATACCTGGTTCCGGTCTGCAAGCACCACGACGGATTCTGCATGTTCGATTCGGCCTTTACGGATTACAAAATTACGAATACTCCCTACAGAAAAGACATCATCGGAATGCTGGCCGCGGCCTGCCACCGGCGCAATATGGCGCTGGGCTACTACTATTCACCTCCCGACATGCACAACCCAAATTATCGCGACACGTCCAAGCCGGCCAAAGAGAATTGGCACGGCGAGCCGCAGCGAGCCCAATGGCCCGCCTACCTTCACTACATGGCCCTCCAGCTTCGGGAGCTGATCTGGCATTATGGCCAGCCAGTGGAAATTTTCTTCGACGGCCTGGACCATCAGGAAAAATACGACGGCTATCAATTCCTGCAGATAATCCGCTCGATATCGCCCAACACCATGGTTGATAACCGCCTGGGCATTCCCGCCGATTACGATACGCCCGAGCAATGGGTGCCAGCGCGCATTCCGGTGAAAGGGATCGCAATCCAGGGAACTAATCCCGCCCAGGCACAGGAGCTACCCGCCGGCATTCCCGTCGCGGAGCAATTTCGCCCTTGGGAAACCAACATGACGATTAACGACACCTGGGCCTACAACAAGAACGACCATAATTACAAAACGGCGCGCCACCTGGTTCGCACTCTTGTGGACGTGGCGAGCCGGGGCGGAAACTTCCTGCTTAATGTGGGGCCTACCCCTGAGGGAACGATTCAGCCGGAGTTCCAGAAGCGCCTGCGCGGCGTGGGCGACTGGCTGCGCGTGAACGGCGAGTCGATTTACGGGACCACGTACGGGCCTTTGCAGGACCTGCCTTACGGCCGCACCACGGCCAAGGGGAAGATGGTCTATCTGCACATTTACGACTGGCCACAGGGCGCAATGCTGGCGCTTAAGGAATTGTCCCGCGTGCTAAGGGCGCGGGTGCTCGCAGATGGAAGGCCGCTCACACTCAGCCAGAACGCCCAGGGAATCTCGATTCAATTGCCGCCGCAACCTCCGGACCCAAACGTCAGCGTGTTAGCCCTTGAGATGGCATAGCCTCTGCTACAAAGGCTGCGGCTGGGAGCACCCATGGGTTCCCGCGGCGGCCTCTGGCCGCAGGTCTTGATTTTTCAAACGATCCGGTGGCCAAAGGCCGCCGCCACCGCAGCCCGGCGCACCGTCTTCATGAGCCGCTTGGTGACGGCGTGGCTGACGCGATGTCCTGACGATTTGGCTTCGCAACTATGCACAAAAAACCTATTCCGCTGTGTATCTAATTTGCAGGGGTAAATGGGTCTGCGTTCATTCGAAGCGCGGGGGACAGCCGGTCAATTCGCACCGGCGGGCTTGGCTTGAAGGGTCTGAACGATCTGCATTGCCTTGAGGGCGTCGCCATCATCGGGATTCAGCTTTAGAGCTGCGCGCAACTCGCGTTTGGCATCGGTCACATCGCCTTCCCGCGAATAAATCAGCCCGAGGTCCTTGTGCAGCGTTTCGCCTTGCGGGCAGTTCCCGCAAAGTTTAAGCGCCTGTTGGATATCCGACACCGCCTGCCGCCAATGCTTTTCATCTGCCGCCTGCAATCCAAAATTGCCCAGCGTTTGAACCCGGTCGGTCAAAATCTGCCGCTGTTGAAGCTCTTGGAAGCGATCCATATAAACTTTAGCTTCGGGGCTGCCTCTCTTGCCGAGTTCCTGCGCCAAGCCATAGAGAGCCTTCGTATTGTTCGGGTCTGCCCGCAGGGACAAACGCCAATGGTGGACCGCCTCTTGAGTCTTACCCATATCCTGGAGGTTCCGGCCCAGCATGTATTGCGCGCCTGAGCTGTCCGGCTCTAACGCCACGACTTTGCGCAAGAGTTCTGTTGAACGTTGCAAATGATGCGCCGCCCGTTCAATCGTGGCCAGCAAATCAAGCGCGCCTGGGTCATTTGGATCCAGTTTGCAAGCCGTTTCCAGTTCACTCCGCGCTTCGTCAGTTTGCTTGAGGGCCGCATACACGCGCCCCTCATTGTAGTGGGCGAGGGCGTAATGGGGGTCCAGGCGTGCCGCTTCCTTGAATTGGGTTAATGCTTCATTCAGCTTGTGTTCATCAGCCCACGCAATTCCAAGGTTGAGGTGAGCCAAGGGCGAATCCGGCTGCAAGGCGATAACTTTTTGGAAACTCGGAATCGCTTGCTCCTTGTGGCCTTCTTTCACCATGGCTTCACCCAGCGCGGTGTGAGCCGCGGCCAGGCCAGGCGAAATCTGAATCGATTTCTCGAACAACGCAGAGGCCTGGGCATACTGGCGGGTGCTGGCCAGGATGAGACCCCAATTCAAGAATGCCTGGGCGTATTGCGGATTGTTCGTGACCGCTTGTTCAAACATGGCGACAGCCCGGTCGTTGTTTCCTTCCCTGGCATATAGCACGCCCAAGTTATTCTGCGCCTCGGAGAACTGCGGATTAATTTCGAGTGCAGCCTTGAATTCCTTCTCTGCTTCGGACAGCTTGTGGTCATTCAAATAGCACAGACCCAGGTCATCGTGAGCGGTCGGGAGGTTTGAATTCAAGTCCACAGCCTTTTGGAGTTCCCGTTCTTCGCCCGCGTGGTCGCCGAGGTCTGAGAGAGCCAGCGAGTAGTTGTAATGCCATTGAGCGTTGGCGGGATCAAGCGTGACCGCTTGTTCATAAGCCTGCGCTGCCGCACAATACTTTCCTGCCTTCAGATCGGCGTTGCCTTGATTGTTAAGTACTCCCGCCTTTTCCTTGTTGTCCTTCTTGACCTGGAGAGCCTGATACGCCCGGAATTCCTGACGGGCGGCTTGTTGGTTCTTGGCCTTGACTAGGAGCAGGCCAAGCTCGTAATCCGCTTGGGTGGGATCCGGCTTCAATCTCTTGGCTTCCTGAAGCTCCTGGACAGCCTTCGGCGTATCGCCCAAGCGTGCCAGTGAGAAACCCAGGTTGTACCGCGCATCGTAGTTTTGGGGATCCAATTGAACGGCCCGGCTGAGGGCGGCCGCCGCCTGCTGAAATTGCCCAAGCTCGCGGTAGGCTTTGCCAAGCACCTCGTAACCCAACGCGTCATGAGGCCGGTCGAGCGTATATTTCAAAGCGTAGGGAATCACTTGTTGAGGTTGGTTGAAAATCAGGAGCGCCTGCGCCAGAGAAATCCGGGCGCTTTCATTCGAGGGGTCAAGCCCTAAAACGCGGCGGTATTCTTTGGCCGCTTCCGCGTACTGCTCGTGATGGGCGTAAGAAGTGGCAAGGTTAAAGTGAAGTTGGGCGGAATCTGGATGGCGCGTGATCAAATCCTTGAAGACTGCGCGGGCCTTGTCATAGTTTCCGTTTTCTGAATAGGCCACGCCCTGGTCCATTCGCATCCGGTCGGCAAGGGCCTCCGGTGGAGAGAGCGCTAAGGCCTCATCCGAATAATAGATCGCGGCCCTGTACCTTTTGAGCTCAAGGTCCACTTCGGCGAGGTTCAACGTGGCAAAGAAGAACCGTGGGTTCATCTTCACTGCGATTTCAAACTCTGCCGCTGCTGCGTCCCGTTGTCCCATCTTTTCAAGCACCAAGCCCAAGCCGTTGTGTGCCTGGTAGGCGTTGGGTTGCTGCCGGATGACGGTGCGAAACTCGCGGGTGGCCTGGTTTAGGTCATTTTCCTCCACAAACGCCAGCGCCAAATTGTTATGCGTCTTCCAGGAGTGAGGGTCTAGAACTAGGGACGCCTTGAACGAGGCCACGGCGCAGTCTAACTCATTTGCTTGGCCGTAGACGGCCCCCAGCGCGTTGTAGGCTTCCGCAGATGGTTGCGTGGCCGCCACGCGAAGCAGTTGCCGCGCTTGGCTCGGCGCGTGGCCGCCCGCGCGGCACCGCGCAGGAATCGTTGCCAGTAATGCGGCAGGTGAGGCCGCCGCGGCGGGGAGGCCTGCCCGCAAGGACTGAGGAACGGCGGCGAGCGGTCCGCACGGCAGAATAAGCGCTAGCAGAACGGCAACGGCAGCGATGGCCCGTTCGTACTGAAGTCGAGGAAAATCAGACATACCGATGTTTACATTATCGCATGCGGGGCACGCCATTCCACACCTGAACCCGTACTTGAGCCGCGGTGCCCTTTGAAGGTACTAACGAGGCTTCACCTCAGACCGACGAGGCGCAACCCTCTCCGTCCCGCGACAGGAAGCACCGCTTCCCCGCGGGCCACCCTCTCCCCCGTTTGGGGGAGAGGGTTGTTATCTATTAATTTCCCCCTCGTCCCAGTGGGGAGAGGCGTTGAGGGGGTGTTGGAAACTTGACTCTTTTTTTAAATCTTTCGTCGGCCCGCGGCCTCCGCGACGGCAACCTATACCACGGTCCTTATCTTGCAGCAAAAGATCTCTGCCGGGTTTTATGGCGTGGCTACTAATCCCTCGGCCTTTTGGATTAGCGTTCGCATGAAGGAATCCTCGGGGTAAATCTTGATCTCCCGCTTCATGACGATTAACGCTTCGCCGTAATCTTTAGTGCGAATATACAGCAGCGCTAGCCTCTTGTACAGGCGGGGAGAATAGGGGTTCAGCGCGATGCCACGTTTCAGGATAGAGATGGCTTCGGCTGTCTCGCCGGAGCGGGCCAGCAGTCTCGCATCGATTTCGTAATCAGAATGCAGTGTTGACCCTTCCCCTATAGCTTGGCCCAAATCATCCTTCGCTGCCGCCAGCCCTCCGGGCGTTCCTCTGGCCAGCTTTCTTCGGGCGAGGGCGGAAAGAATCGTAGGATTGTGCGGCTGCGCCGAAGACAAGTGGTCAAGCAGTTTTTCGTACTTGGCCTTGTATTCGGGATTTTTAGAGATGAGTTCGCCGTAAGCCCCGAACAAAACCATGGAGGACGGGGCCGTATCCGTTCCGTGGATGGCGTCAAGGTGAACGAGGTCAGGAAGGGCAACCGTCGTCTGCTGGAATGCGGCTCGCGGAAAGGGTTCGCCCAGGTACGCAATAATGCGATGGTTTGTGAGTGCTGAGTGGGCGATGCGCTGAAGATTCTGTTGTGGCATGTGGCAGCCAATGCAGTTGTCAGGTAGTGACTTCTGAAGCCGTTTGGCGAGCGCCAAAGTGCAGCTATGCTCCGTGTGGCATATCAAGCACTTTTTGCGGTAATAGGCGGGCGCCTGCGCCGCGGACGGCTGAAGATGAGGGTCATGGCACGTGATGCAACTCATTTTTTCGCTGCTCGAACGGTAGCACCTGCTTAGGATCATCAATTCATAATGCTGGAGCAGAGGCGAGTGGGGAGGCGATGCCGGTGTGAATGGAACGGCGAAAATGGCCACTGTCTTGTCTAGTGGCGTGCCGGGCCGAAAATCACCATAACTCCTTCCTGGCTGCAGAATTCGCGTGTCCCCCGCCTGGTGGCACATCATGCAGACGTTGTCCGCCAGCCAGGATGGAAGATGGGCGGGGTTGACAATGGAACGGTCTACAGTTCCCCGCAGGGGAGCGCCTTTCAGCCGCTCCGCAACGTGTAATTGTCCCGGCCCGTGGCAGTTCTCACAACCGATGGCCAATTGCTCAAAGGGAGGATTTTTGTAAAGACCTGGGCGGCCGGAAACAGGCCGGGCGCGCCCGCTATGACAGACGAGGCAAGCTTCCGGCACAGGCCGGAGGAAGCCATAGTCGGCGAATTCGTAGCCCGGCGAAAGACCCCACAAATGCGATCGCGCGTAATAGGTGACCGGTGCTTCAAAAAGATAATTTTCTTTTTGGACGATATACCCAATCCCGTTTTGCCCGGCCCCAATGACGTAAGCAATCCGTTGGGTGTCGCGAAAGATCTCGTTTCCGTTTGCGTCCAATTCAAATTCAGATTGATAAAGATCACCTGCCCTTCGAAACTCTTCGTAATCACGATGGAGTTTTCTTGATTGAACGATGACCGGCGTTGCGAGGAGATTTACCTGTGCGGCGTCCCCCGGCAACGTCATCGATCGCCCCATCGCCGTCTGAATGTATTCGTCGTAAATGTCCGCATGGCACCTGGCGCACACTTCGGAGCCTACGTAATGGACCCCAGTCCGCATATTGAGGTAGGTGATCGTACCCGTGCGGGGCTGCACAGTCGTCGCCGTGCGAGTTGGGCGCGCCGAGGCAACTGAGAGGCAGGAGGCCGCAACCAATATGAGCACAAGCAGGCGGAGGCCCAGACTTCTCTGTATACCTTCGAGCCGGAGTTGAAGAAAATAAAACCAAAGATTCGTCATCTCACCGGATAACCTGCTTGCTCGGCGGTGCGGCGCTACGGAATTTGGAGCGCGTATCTGTGCATGCAGCAAATGAGGTAATTGCTGGGTCGTTCTCCCTCCCGCGGAGCATGTTCTCGGTGCCTGGAGTGCTAACCGCGCCCGGCGCCTACGCCGCGGTCAACGAGGTATCCATGATAAACGTCGGGCAGCATGATACGCAACCTCTGCGCATCTGCGCAGGTTTGTTGCAAAACACTCGAGCGTACGTCTATGCTGGGGGGGCCGTGTGATTACGATGCTGAATTCCCGCCGGTGTCCGCAATACTGGTGCGAAACACGCGGAGAACCTCCAAGAATGCTGGCAGCAGCCCGGCAGTGCAGAATGGATGGAACGGAGGCAATAGCGCTCCAAGCGGCGAAACGCTTCGCTGGAGCCGGCCCCTGCTCATTAAATGTAGCAAGCTGCGAGAGAACCCGCCGTTCCTGGTGGATGGTCTGAAAGCGGTCTCTTAAACAAGAAGGATTGACATTCATGGCATCACACATAGTCCGTCGCGTGGAAACCCGCGATGCAAGATTTCCGCTTCCACCCGCGGCGGGCACAGATGCGGTTCATTCGGGATCAGAATACGCATTCGCTGTGACTCGCCTTTTGAGTGATGCAGGCGCAGACGGCGCCGGAATTGTGCTGACGCTTGGGCAAGGCAATCAACTGGTGTGTGAGGCTATCCAGCTTCTCGCCGCGCCGCTCGTGGGAATGGAAATCGAGGAACTGATGGCCAGTTTTGGCGCCACATCCAACCGTCTTGCGGAGCATCCTCAATTGCGCTGGCTGGGACCCCACAAGGGAGTCATTCATCTGGCGCTGGCTTCCATTACCAACGCCTGCTTTGATCTATGGTCCAAGGCGCGAGGCGTTCCGCTCTGGCGCTTGCTTCTCGATTTGAGTCCTCAAGAGGTGGTTCAACTCCTTGACCTCACCTATCTGGAGGATGTATTGACCCCGGAAGATGCTCTGGCGTTGCTTCGCCAGGAAGCGCCGGACAGAACGGGGCGCGAAAACGTACTGAAGGAGGGCTACCCTGGGTACGACACCTCGGTCGGGTGGTTCCAGTATGAAGACGAGCAGGTGAAGGAAAACGCATTGGGCGCGCTTGGGCAGGGCTTCCGGGCTTTCAAACTCAAGGTGGGCTCAAAGGATGGCGAACGTGACGTACGGCGCGTCTTCCTGTTGCGGGAAACGCTCGGGCCGGACATACCTATCATGCTCGACGCGAACCAGCAATGGTCCTTGCCGCGGGCGGCCGAAATGTGCCGGTTGTTGCGGCCTATGGCACCCTATTGGATGGAAGAACCTACGCATCCGGATGATGTCTCAGCCCACCGGACGCTGGCCGAGGTCATCGCACCCATCCCCATTGCGCTCGGGGAACATGTGCCCAATCGCGTGCTCTTTAAGAATTTCATGCAGGCAGGGGCCGTGCATATCGTGCAAGTGGATTGTACACGCGTAGCGGGTGTGAGCGAATTCATCGCCGTCAGCCTGATGGCGCGAAAATTCGGCCTGCCGGTTATTCCTCATGTGGGGGATATGGGTCAGATCCATCAGCACTTAGTGCTTTTCAATCATATCGTCCTCGGCCATGAAAAACTGTTTTTGGAGTATATTCCCCATTTGAAGGACCGTTTCGCCGATCCAGCCGAAGTGCGCGGCGGTGTCTATCGTTGCCCGCAACGTCCCGGCGCCAGTACGGCGCTGAAGGATTGATCTTCGTGACTGCAATCACTCAGGAGGAACCGTCCAGTGTGCAAAGGATTGGGCACGACGACCACAAAAATCGGCCAGCGCCCGGCTTTTGATCTCAAGGGAACGATTAGATTTGGATGAAGGAGCCCACAAAGCGGGCCTTTGGCGACGGTGCGGTTCACTATAGGTGCAAACTGGGTCGCCGGCGCCCACTGCTACGCGGCTCCCGCTCTCCCAAACGGGTGGAAGGTAAAAATGTCCCGCATAATCAGGACGCGGCAGGCGAAGCGGTGGATTCGCGAATGCGCAGTTCGGCCTGGAGGCGGACAATTCCGTCATCACTTTCCTCTTCGCCGGCGACGGGCTTTATTTTTTTGAGGAGAATCTGCATCGCTCTCCGCCCGAGTTCGTAACCGGACTGCGCCACTGTGGTCAGCTTGGGAGAAAACATGGTGGCCCAACTAAACCCATCGATGCCGGTGACAAAGTCATCAAACCCGAGAACGCTCACTTGTTTTGGGCAGTGGACTCCAGTTTCCGCCAGCGCGCGCATGAGGCCAAGAGTCATTTCGTAATTGAGCGAAAAAATGGCAGTCGGCGGCAAGGCCAACTTCGTCAAATCCAAACCGCATTGGTAGCCTCCCTCCAGCTTATAGTCGCCGCGCTTAAAGTATTCTTCACGGACCAGAAGCCCCGCTTCGCTCATGGCCTTTCGGAAACCCTCGATTCGTTCGTCGGAGGTGGAAATGTCAGGAGGGCCTGCAATAATACCGATCCGCTGATGACCCAGATGAATCAAATGATTTGTGGCCTCGAAGCTGGCCAAGGTATTGTTCGTGGTCACGACCGTACCTTTGAAGCCTCCGGGGATGCGGTCAAAAAGGACCAACGGGACATGGCGCGGGGCGAACCAGTGATGGGCAAAATGCGGGTCCTCAGACGCCAGTAAAATCCCATCCACTCTCCGGGAGATGAGCGTTGAGAGATGGCTTTTTTCCTGTTTCGCGTCTCCCCTGGAGTTACAAATCAAAACAGAATAGCCCTGTTGGCCCGCCAAGTCCTCCGCCCCGCGCAAGACCTCTGCAAAAAAGGGGCTTGCGATTTGAGGCATGACCATGCCGATGGTGTGCGTCTGCCGGACGCGCAGGCTGCGCGCGACGTGATCCGGGTGATAATTCAGAGCTTGCACTGCCTGCTGTACACGATGGGTAAGGCGCTCGCTGACCCCGCTCTTGCCGTTGATCACGGCGGATACTGTGGCAACGGACACGGCCGCCAGCCGGGCCACGTCTCGTATGGTTGTCTGCGCGGAATCCACTGCCGATAAACCCCCTCCGAAACCTTTCAAGAATCGTACCTTTCTGACCGCATTTCTAGCAAGGCTCTGCTTCAAGCCAAGCACGGCTGGGATCTTAGCACACAATAGCTGTCGCGGCTCCTTTGCTGCGATCCTCTGCCCATCCTTACATGCATTCTCACGAAATTAGGGCCCTCATAAATTTATACGTCCGAAAAGTTTTCATAATGTTTAAAATCATAGCCCAACAGCGCGGTCAAAAGATTCATAAAAATCATTATAAGCCATTAAAAACAGATAGGTTGTATTGATACGCCCAAATAACAATAAAAGTTACGAAACGATTAGAAAAACCTTGACATCGTGCCGGACCTGGAGTATAACGGTGTACCTTGGACATTGGATTCCCCGAGGAGGAATGCAGTCATGACGCACAAGAAAGATATTATAGGGGCCCTCTTGATGTTATTAATGGCGCTTTTCCTTTCTGCTCCATTGCCGTTGTGGGCGCAGCTCGCCACGGCAACTATTAACGGAACAGTTACAGACCCCTCGGGGGCTGTCGTGCCACAAGCCACCGTGGTGCTGCAGAACGTCGCCACCAGCGCTAAGCAGTCGAGAACCACGAACAATGTGGGTGATTATGTCATCGCAGGCACTCCGCCTGGGCAGTACACCCTTCAGGTGAGCAAGGCTGGCTTCAAGACCACTCAACAGAAGGAGTTCACGCTTTACGTTAACCAGACAGCGACATTTAACATCACGCTGCCGGTCGGCGAAGCCACGCAGACGGTTTCAGTGCAGGCGACCGGCATCCACCTTGAAGCTTCTACAGCGGAGCTTGGAACAGCCATCACCACGACTCAGGTAAACAACCTTCCGCTGAACGGCCGGAACTTCACAGAATTGCTCGAACTTACTCCGGGTGTGAGCCGCGCCACTACAGGGCAAAGTGGTGGCGGTGGCGGCGGGTTCGTGGGAAATCCAATCGGAACATTTACATTCCCCGCCATCAACGGACAGAGAGATCGAAGCAATTTTTTCCTGCTGGATGGACTGAACGATCAGAATTCATTTATCAGTACCTATAACGTTTCGCCTATCGTGGACCAGGTTGAGGAATTCAAGGTTGAGTCTCACAATGACTCGGCTGAATTTGGTGGTGTGACCGGCGGCGTCATCAATGTGGTGACTAAGGCAGGCACCAACCAATTTCATGGAAGCGCCTGGGAATTTGTTCGCAATAACGTGTTTGATGCCCGAAACACCTTCCTGCCAACAGTGACGCCTTTCCAGCAAAATCAATTTGGCGGCGCAATTGGCGGCCCGGTCATTATTCCTCATGTGTACAATGGCAAAAACCGGACCTTCTTCTATGCCGCCTATGAGGGCTACCGCAATCACACGCCTGCGTCGAGCTTTTTTACCACGGCAACGCCCGCCGAGCTGAGCGGTGATTTCAGCGCCCTCCTAAACGGACCAAACCCGGTACAGATTTACAATCCTTTCAGCGGCCGGCCCGATCCCAATAACCCCGGCCAAGTTCTTGTCGATCCGTTCCCCAACAATCAGATTCCGTCGAATTTGATTAACCAGGGAATGCAGCTCTATGGGAAGACCCTGTTCCCAGCCCCGATAACGACATCGCTTTCAAACGTGGGAATCAACGGGATCGATACAACCCCCGCCATTACCCGGCAGGACACAGCTTCGCTGCGCTTCGACCATCAGTTCAACGAGCGCAACAGCATGTGGATCCGGTATTCAGGATACACTCAGCCGGACAGCCGCTCGGGAGGAATTCCAGGTGTATTAGCCCCGAATTTTCTTCATGGATACCAGGCAGGGGCAAATTACACCCACGTTTTTAGCAACAGCCTTGTGGGAACCTTTGAGTTCGGCCGCTCGAGTGGTCAAGACAATACCCTCGTCCAGTATCAACGCGCACCCGCAAACTTATGGCAACAGGCGGGATTTTCTCCAAACTATGCCGGAGGATTTGCCGGCGGCCGCGCATTTAATCCTGGTATTGGCATCAACGGTTATTTAGGGTTTGGAACTGGCAACATCATCCAGGACACGCACTTCGCCAACACCTACGAATTTAAAGGCGATTTGGTATGGATTCACGGACACCATACGTTCAAAATGGGTGCGGACTTCCAAAGTAACAATTCAGAGTCGCCCATCTATGGGGCGAGCGACAGCTTCAGTTCTTTCAATACATCCCTCCCTGGAAGCACGGCAGTTACCGGAAACGCATTGGCATCGTTTCTTTTGGGTGTTCCAAACAGCGCCGGACGTCGCAACGTGCATGAGACGGAGCACGGCGGCTGGGTTGACGGTGGCTACTTTATGGACACGTGGAAGGCAACCAGCAAGCTCACGCTGAATCTGGGCCTCCGTTATGATGTAACGCTGGTGCCGATCTATGGCAGCCTTGCCGATGGCAATCAGAATGTTGGCGACTTGGACTTGAACAACGGCACCTACATTCTGGCGCGTGTTCCCGGTGCTTGTGGGAATGGCGTAGGCGCCCCATGCATTCCCGGTGGAACGCTACCCGCCAACGTGGTGGCAACGTCCAGATCCAACCACTCCATTATTCAAAATACCTATGACAACTGGCAACCCCGCGTCGGCGTCGCTTACCGCCTCTTCCCCAGAACGGTGGTACGCGCGTCATTTGGCCGGTTTTACGACAACTGGGGGGGTATCATGCAAATCGCGCAAAACTACGAAGGCACGTGGCCTGACCTCGGTCAACTTTTGGCGCAAAACCTCAACACCCTCACAACGGCGGCCCCGACTCCCACTGCCACAGCGCAGGATCCTTTCAATCTGGGAAGCGTCCAACCGTTGCCTGCCGCCACCCCTTTCGGCCAAGTCCAATGGTTCATGAACCCGAAATTCAAGAATGCTTACGCCAACGAGTGGAATTTTGGTTTCCAGCAGCAATTGGGCGCGAATACGGTGATCACCGCAAATTATGTGGGGTCCCTCACGAAGCGCATGGACCAGGGCGGCCTGCACAATATCGCGGTGACGCCCGGTCCTGGTACGCCGCAATCGCGCGCTCCCTATACGTATATTGCGCCGACGTTCTATGACAATAGCGATGGTGCCTCCAACTACAATGCTTTTCAATTTTCGCTGAACGGCAGGCACGGCTCAGGATTGACCTATCTGGCTTCTTATACGTGGTCGAAGACCATGGATTATGGCTGCGACGGCTGGTATGGGAATGAGTGCCAGGTGCAGAATCCTTACAACCGCAAAGCCTCCTATTCCGTGGCGGGCTTCGACCTTCCTCAGATTTTCTCCTTCAGCTCCGTTTATCAATTGCCAGTTGGCACGGGGAGGAGATTGCCGACGAAAAGTTCTATTGTGGACCACATCATCGGAAACTGGCAGTTGAACGGAATCGTGACACTGACTTCTGGCACTCCTTATAGCGTTTTTGCTTCCGGAGACGTCGCCAATACCGGCAATAATGTTGAGTTTGCTGATCTGGTGGGGAACCCTAAGCTTTCGAATCCGACCACCTCCGAATGGTTTAACAATGCGGCATTTGCGGTCCCTGCGCAGTTCACGTATGGATCGTTTCCTCGGAATTCGCTCCGCTCGGACTGGTATAAGAATATTGACCTCTCCATCTTCCGGGATTTCACCATTACCGAAGATAAGCGTCTGGAATTCCGGGCGGAATTCTTCAATGCGTTCAATAACGTTGTGTGGGGAACTCCCGACACCACTTTAGGTAATAATACTTTCGGCGCCGTCACGGGGGTTGCCAATACCCCCCGGCAAATCCAGCTTGGCATGAAGTTTGTTTTCTGATTCTACCCAAAGCGCCTCGAACTGCTGGATCAGGAGAAAGCAGTGGCCGGAGGCATTCTGGCGGAGGACGGGTACCTTAGCCTCAAGTGGTGGCTTATTGAGCGCTCAGAATGACCTATTGAGAAGAGGGAAATACAACCCAGACCAGTTTCCCCGATTAATTTCAAGCAGTGGGGGCACCTTAGCCGGAGAGTGCTTCATGACTTTGTGCACGCCGCGGGTGTAACGCAATCCCGCGCCGGGGTGGTTCCCAGCGGCCTGGGGGAGCATGCACGGCTCCCAACCCATTCGATCGCAACTCCTTACCGGCCACCCGATCCGCCGCAGAATCACCTATCAACATCAGGCCCTGAATTAGCGGCAGAGATCCGGCAAGCCACCATCACGGGAGAGGAACACCATGAGCCAAAGATATTCACGAAGGACTTTTCTAAAGAGCGCTTCTTTCGCAGGAGCCTCGCTTGCGGCTTGGCCTTACTCAGCCAGTCTCGGGCGCGCCATCACTTCACCTTTTCCAGGCAAGTTTCAGCCCACTTGGGATTCCCTTTCGCAATATAATGTTCCCGATTGGTATCGCGACGCCAAGTTCGGTATCTTCATGCACTGGGGCATATACTCTGTGCCTGCTCATGCGAGCGAATGGTATCCTCGCCTGATGTACCAGCGGAAGGATCCAGTATTTCAGTGGCACCAGCAGCACTGGGGACCGCAGTCCATGTTTGGCTACAAGGATTTCATTCCCATGTTCCGGGGAGAGCGGTGGAATCCCGGCGAATTGGTCGCACTATACAAGAAGGCGGGCGCGAAGTATATTGTCCCGGTAGGTGAGCACCATGACGGCTTTCCCATGTACGATTCGCACTTGACGGAATGGTGCGCCGCTAAGATGGGACCCCGCTGCGACACCATTGCAGAGTGGGAGCGCGAGGTGCGCAACCAAGGATTACGCTTTGGCGTTTCATCGCATCGCGGGTTCCATTGGTCTTACTACACCTTTGCGGATGACTTCGACACTAACAACCCTCTTTATGCCGGCCTCTACGGGCCCATCCACGCTCCCACGGCACCCGCCACTAACCAGCCGCACGATTTGCGGCAGACTCCCTCACTGGAATTCCTTCAGGACTGGTACGCGCGGACCATTGAAATTGTGGATAAATACCATCCGGACTTGGTGTACTTCGATTTTGGTTTCAACATCCCTCCCTTTGAACCCTATCGAAAGCAATTTGGGGCGTATTACTACAATGTGGCTGACCAATGGGGCCGCGAAGTGGTGCTCAACTATAAGAACAAAGCATACCCGGACCACGCGGCGGTGCTGGATATTGAGCGCGGCCTGGTGGGCGATGTTCGCGA
>JBOGJX010000056.1:0-7680 GCA_050745285.1 Terriglobia bacterium | reverse complement strand
TTAATCAGCCCGGCGTGGAATTTTGACGGCGAGGCGATTACCACGGCCTGGACATCTTTCCGCGCCAAGATCACCTCGGGATTCTCAGAGTAATGCTCCACTTCAAGCTCAGCGGCGACCTGAGAGGCGCGCTTGAGGTCGCTATCGGCAACAGCTACCAGTTGCGCCTCAGGAATCGCGCGCCGCAGGTTCTCCGCGTGCCGCTTGCCCAGCACCCCCACTCCGATCACAGCCACACCCAATTTGCTCATATCATTGCTCCTGCGTAAGGGCACGCAATAGAGTCCCCTACTCGTTTATTTTCAGACTTTGCATCAAACTCACAAGACGTGTTCAGCGGCTCCGCCGCTACAGCGGGCGCAGCGGCAACACTGTTCACTTAGTGAATTATTCGTCTCGGTGCGAGGATTTTAGCCACATGTCATTCTGAGCGGAGCGAAGAATCTGCTTTTCCCATTGATTTACACGCAGAGTCTTCGCTCCGCTCAGAATGACAGGCGCCTACTTCTTTCGCACGACAGCAAGAAGCTGCTAAGTGAACAGTGTTGGGCGCAGCAGCGATTTTACATCGCCAAGTGTCCAGTGTTAAAACCGCCGCTACACGTTCTTCAGCAACCCGTTAAGCGTTTACACATGGCACGTCAGCGACGGGCCATGAATTGCGGGTCAATGGCCGACGTTACAGCTTCACGAAACTTCTCAAATGAGCACGGATACCCGGATCCTGTACTGCTACATCCCGGAATGAAGATGTCCGCCCGGCCTGGCGGAGCTGTCAGCGATAGACGCGCTGCATCTCGCATTTGGTACAATGTCTGGCTCACATAATATGTCCGCACGGAATAGTTCCTTTGGCTTACGTCTTGCCATAGTTCAAAGACAAGAGCTCCTCCTGGCGGCGTTTCGTTCATTTGGAAGCCGGGCAGAAGCCAGGAAAGTTGCAGCATTCCGCCAATATTCGCAATATTTGTGTCATGGCCGGCTATCACTACAAGCTTGCTTTGCGGATTCCCAAGCGCGCCATGGACATCTTTCTCACCCGCCGCCTGCTCCATAGTCCAGAGGATATGGCCGAGGAGGTTGGAACCTCGGGTTCGAGCGAGGTAAGGGGTCCGGTGTACAAGGTCAAAATCAACTGAAAGGATTTGCAAAATCTGAAGCAAGGATTTCGGCGTCACACGCCCCCAGCCGACCTTGTGAATTGGCATTCCCTCCGCGTATTCCAGCAACAAGTCTTGAGCGGCCGTTGCACCGGCAGAAATTGGACCACTCAACCTGATCCTCCCATATGGGTTCTCCGAGCTGACCGACTGGGGCAGATCGAGCAGGGTGCAGTGCGAACGGTGCAACTCTGATTCGCACACGCTCGCGCTGCAGCACCGCAACACTGATTGCAGCGTATCTAACGCCGGCCGGGTGGCGTCGAGCAGTGCGTTAGGGTTCGCTCCTATCCTCCCCAGCACAGCATCACGGGCCAAGGATGGGTCGGGGATGCCGAGCTTAGCCTTGAAAGGCTTAAATAGCGGGTCGGGTTGCCCCTCTGGAAGCGAGTGGACCTTGATGTTGCATCCGGGCGCCAGTCCCGCAGCAAGCCCAATGGCGGATTCTATCGTTCGCTGCTCATTGTCGGCCCTGAGCCAAACTTCATGCGGAGGGGGACAGCCTTCCTCTGGTAGAATCCCTTGCTTTGAATAGTAGGCGCGATAATATGCTCCGAGCAATTCCATGAGCTTTTTACCGTGCGGCGTGAGGTATCCTGGCGGAACGTCCCAGGCCGGCCATGAGCTGGATGCATATTCGGATATGGGAGGATTCTCTTCAATCGGCGATCGAACGCCGTGGCGGCTGAGGATGATGACTAACCGGAGCCCGCTCTTTTGGCCCTGCGCCCGAGTCGGCACCACGGGCCCAAAGAGGCATAACAATGCAAGCGCAAAGGCCGGCCGGGTGATTTTCCACGAAGCGCAGGTCATGCCCTTCTGATCCTTGTTCACTGGCTTTCTCTGTCCTACCGTTGTCATCCCCGATCCATAAACCTATTGCGTGGTCATGGCGCTTTTCGGCACCCGCAAGACATGGAAATTCAGTCGGAAGGGCACGGCTTCAGCTGTGCCGTCGGACCGTGCGTTTGATCTTCTTCCGCTGCGGCGATGGGTGGCTCGCCCATCGCCGCAGCGGAAAATAACAAAAATGGGAAGCGCCTTGCGGCACGGCCCAATCTTAAGAAAATCGCCCGTGCCCTTCCGCTCTCCTAACCGGAATTTTCGGAGCCGACCTCATGCGCCTGCGGCGCGCCATTTCACACGAAAATAGCGTAGGGGAGCTACTTGCCGCGCCTGAGGGCATGCCATGGTGTGTCCCTACAAATTCCATTCGCCCCATCAAGAGAATTTGGTGCGCTTCCACAACAGCCAGCCACACGCAACGAGTAACAACAGCATGGAAAGCATGAGCACACCTGTCCACGAGACATCCATCTTGACAGGGGGAAGTTTTGTCCCGCGCGCCAACCAAATGAAAACTCCTACCGCCCCGGCGACGATCAGGCCGTCCCACCAGCGGCGGGGCGCCTTTTCGGGCGTCAGTGGGTCCTCGCCTAGTTGGGCTGCCATCGCCCGTTCTAAATCGAGCCCGTATTTCGTGCATTCGCGAGCAATAGCTTCGGAACAGGAGGCTTGCTCGGATTCTGGCGCGATGGCCGTGCTGATGGCGACAGCGCCCAAAATCATGATGAGGGATCCCGCGATCACCAGGGCTTGGGTTGATCCTCCCAGGCCGGTAAGCTCACCAAAAACCAACGCCGCCCATACAAGACCCCAGAGTTGATTGGTGTTTGAAAGCGGAATGGCGCGGCCGATGCCGATATATTTTGTGGCGTATTGCTGGAAAAGGTCGCCAATCACCCAACAGAACCCGCCAAGGAAGAGCCAGAAAATTGCCGGACGCGCCACTTTGAGCGCGCTGAACAGCGGTCCGAGACCTCCCAGGAAGGTGAGTGCGAGCACTCCCATCGTTCCCAATTCCCCAACCGTAAATACTGTGACAAATGAGAGCGGATTCATACCGCTCAAATAAGCCTTGCGATAGGGAATATACATGGTTCCCAACATCACGCTTGCGCCCAGCGCCGCCAGGATTCCGGGGACGAGCCGATGCGCCGCCGAGGCCTCGTGGGAAGAGGCTAGGGCGATCAGAATCGCAGCGATAACAATAGCCACGGCCCCGCCCACGACCTTCGCCCAAGTTCTCGACCCCGCGCCCCGCAATTCACGGAAAAAGAGCCAGCCCCACAACAGGCCCACCAGGCAGTTGGTATTCCAGAGCGGAAACGCAATGGACAAGCCCACATCGCGGATGGCGAAAACCGTCAGTGTGTTGGCCACGGCCCACAATGCCCCGGCCAATATCGCCCAAACCAGCAGATGCGCCCTCTCGCGCAGATCCTGGAAAACATAACCCGTTCCCTTTAGGACCGTCGGAAGAGTCCATCGTGCTACGAATACTCCACCCACCATGCAGAGCGAAATGATGAAAGGTGAGAACCCGGCGGTGACCAACTTGGTGGGAGCTTCTGCCCCTCCTAGCCAAGCTCCGGCCGCAATTCCGCATGCAACACCCAACCCATGCATGGACCGGGCTACGACCACAGCAGACTTTTTACCTGTTTCGGGCAGTTTAGGCTCTCTGTCAATAAAGGAAAGCAAGTAATACGATTCCCAGCACAAGCACAACGAGGGGGACCCAAAACTGGCTGTCTGTCAGGATTGCTTTTGTTGTTGACGTTTTCATTTTAGAAGACATTCCAACAAGGATATCCGTTCAACGGAACAATACAAATCTTCTCAGTGCCGCTCCAGGATAGGCTTTCGCAATTTGACTCTTCTATCGCTTGGTTGCAGAAATAAGCAGCATTATTCGCCGCCGGGAGGAAGGGCGGGGTTTCAACCCCCCGTAGGATTCCGCGCCGGTTTGCGGGCTTTAGCCCCTGAAGCGACGCGGCTTCAGGGCCTGAAGGCCCATTAGACTGCGCCCAGAGGCGGCGGGGTTGAAACCCCGCCCTTCCGGTGCACAGGCAAAAGCGTTTTTCAGCATCTTGGTAGAAAATCAGCTTCAACGCCAACTGCATCACCCGGGCCGGCCTCGTGCTGTTGACCTCGCCGTTGCCAAGATTGTAGACAGTTCCTCCGCAAGGCCGCCCAAACGCCGGAGATCCGTCGTTATTCGGAGCGCCGCTGCAAGCAAAATTGATGCCGTTCCACTCTGGGGTATTGAAAATGTTAAAGGTTTCCATACGGAATTGGACAGTGGAGTGTTCACCGCCAAACCAAGGAGTACTGAAGTCTTTCAGCAATGCCATATCCCAGTTGGCAAGCCCGGGGCCGTTGAGTGTATTCCGTCCCATGTAACCAAACATTCCTGGCTGGTTGTTAGCAGAGAGTTGAGCGAGGGTCGGCTGAGTCATGTTGTTCGGGTTGAACCACATCACCGTCGGCCCGAACTGTGGATCATTAAAAACACTCTTCTGCGGCCGGATGGGGCCGACGGTGTTGCACTGTACGCCCTCTCCGATCCCGCTGCTGAAGCCGTTTATCCCGCAAACGCCGTAAGTGCTGATGGGGGCGCCCGAATAGAATGTGGTAATGCCACTGAAAATCCAGCCCCCCAGAGATTGACGGGCGAACGCGTTGGTCGAATTGAGGAAGAACGGCAGGTCGTAGATGTAGTTTATCACCAGCATCTGGCTGCGATTGTTCCTCCCGTTGCCATACCATCGGCGGAGGTTCGAATCATCCACTCCCGAATTCGTTCCGTCGCCTGAGGTCCAGTCAAGTTCGTGAGACCACGTATAAGCGCTCTGGAACGTGAGACCATGGCTGAGGGTGTGGCGGAACTCCACCTGCAATGAGTTGTAATTGCTGTTTGCATCAAGCGGATTGTAGCCGATGGTGGTATATCCGCGGTAAGGCACGAAATAATCAGGCGGCGCAAGGTTGTTAATGAGAACCGATTGAACATCGCAGTTGCCTAGCGCATCACACCCAGTTATCCCCTGTCCGGCCAATCCCGGAGCGTTCTCAACGCCCACCCCAATAGGGATTTGGTTCAGATTTGAGATCAGCGTCAGGTGATGCCCTACACTACCCACGTAAGAAACCGTCAGGAGGTCGTTACCGGAAAACGCGTGTTGAACCCCTAGACTCCACTGCTGAGTGCTCGGCATCGCCTGATTGAGTGGGATCGTGAGCAGCGCCTTGAAGGGGGGTAGGGCGCCCGCAACAATATTGTCATATCCAAGTATGTTAAAGCCCGAGGGGCTCAGGGCCGACGGAGGGTTGCCGCCCATGCCTTCAGCGCCGCTTTCACTGGTGGCGCTATAGAACATGCCATAGCCGCCGCGAATTACGGTTTTCCCCTTTCCCCAGGCGTCGTATGCAAAACCAAAACGAGGGGCGATGTTGGCCTCGCCGATGTTCGTGCAGCCTCGCGGGATTCCGTTCCGGCCACAGTTAACCAGCCCGTTTCCATACTCCGTATAGTTGAAACCACTGCCGGGAATGAGGTTGTCGTTGCTATCGAGTTGCGCTTGCAGGGCAGGGTTATAAAGGCCCGGAAGAAAGCTGTCGTCAATGGACGGCTTCTGAATGTCATGTTGCGGAACAAGGTAGGAATAACGCACGCCTAGGTTCAGCGTCAGCCGGGGCGTCACTTTCCAATCATCTTCCAGATAAGGCTCGAACTGAGTCAGCCGGTAATAACCTCGCCCATAGCCGCCAATTGGAACTCCCTGTCCGGTCGCAAAGCTCTGTACCTCAGCCTCGGTGTACTGCTGAATCCGTCCGAGAAACATATCTGCCAAGCCATTGCCGGTTGTGATGGCGCCGCTTGCATTGAAGCTAAGATTGCCTTGGGCTTCGACGGCTGTTTCAATCGGTTCATTCTTTTGGTACTTTTCGAAGTACGCCCCAAATTTTAGGGTGTGCTTGTCCAACGCCCAAGTCGAATCGCTTTGCAAGGCGGAGACCAGGCTTGCGCGCTCGAGAGGAAGGGGCCCTGAGCTCATGGTGAAGGAAAAAGGGACCCCGCCGCTTACCGTTAAGGCGGGGAGAAATGGGTTGCTATCATTAGCGGCAAACAGGTGGTTTACCACGAAACTCGAGGGCCGGGAAAATGAATGGGCAGGCGAGTTGGGACCAGGAACATCGAAGTCTACGCCCCAGTTCGAGCTGACGCCGAAATTGACCGTAGTCATCAGGGAAGGGGTGAAGATATGGGTCAGATTCACGGACGCTACATCGCCCGATCCGGGATTGTGTTCCATAATCGTGTCGTAAGTGTCTGCGCCCCCATTGCCGGTAGGGGTCAGAACTGTCTCGTGTTCGTGGATGTAGCTGACGTAAGCCATCGTTTTATCAGTAAAGTTCTGATCGACGCGGATCATCTCCTGCCGCCAGTCAGTATTTGCAGGGGAGGAATGAACGTAGTTGATCGGGCCGTTGTTCGGCAGCGGGACCATGGCGTTCATTAAATCCGTGCCATTAGCAAAGGCTTGTTGATTGAAGCCCGGCACCTGTTGGACGGTGTCATAGCTCACACCGTTGAGTGTCGGTAAGGAGCATCCGGAGGCGATGACGGGATTGTAATCCCCGGAAGCGGGATCACATTCGCTGAAGTCGCCCTGACGCATGCGCAGCGACGGGGTCGGCGTATTAATGACCTGAGAGCCGTTATAGCGATGCCATTCCTGGGACCAGAAAAAGAACGTCTTTGACTTTTCCGTGTTGTAATGGTGCGGGATGTAGAAGGGACCGCCGAACGTGTAGCCAAAGTCATTCCATTTGAGCGGCGATATCGGAGCGTGTCCGTCAGGAGGTGCGATCTGACGGTTTTGAAAGAAGGGATTAGCATCGAACGCATCATTGCGAACGTAGTCGTAGGCGTCGCCATGGAACTGCTTGGTGCCGGATTTAGTGGCTACGTTAATCTGGGCGGCGCCTAGCTTGCCGTACTGTGCGCCGTAAGTCGAAGTGACAACGCGAAATTCCTGAATGGCGTCCAGGCTAGGGGTTACGTTCAGGCTTCCATATCCGCCTTCGTCCATGGAGGGCATGCCATTGATGGCGAAGTTGTTAAATCTGTGGCGCCCACCGTTAACAGATACCGTGATGTCGCTGCCGTTCTGAGGATTCGTTAAGTCCAACGAGTTGTCGGGCGACGCTCCGGGAACCAGAAGCATCAGATTGACAAAGTCCCGGCCGTTCAACTCTAAATTGCTGATCTGCTTACCGGTGATAACGTCCGAGATGGCGGCGGTCTCGGTTTGCACATGTAGCCGGCTTTGTTTGACGGTAATCACCTGCGTCTCAGCGCCAATTTCCATTTGTAGGTTCACTCTCAAAGTGGCACCCACCTGAACAACTATGCCGGAGCGGACAAGCTTTTTGAAGCCAGGAGCCTCGGCGGTAATCACGTAGTTCCCTGTGGGAATATAAGCCGCCACGTACGAGCCGGCAGAGTTCGTCACCATGTGCACGGTGAACCCCCTGGCGGGATTTTCCACCGTGATCTTTGCTCGTGGAATGACGGCTCCCGAGGGGTCGGTCGCCGTGCCCACAATACTGGCTTCCTGAGCCAGGCAGGTTAGGGTCGTGCCCAAGACAACCACGATCAACATCAGGAATG
>JBOGJX010000055.1:0-5603 GCA_050745285.1 Terriglobia bacterium | reverse complement strand
GGGTAGCCACTGCACGAAGTTTGCGCCGTGGGCATGTAGCATTTAGATGCACAACGACCCACGGCACAAAAGCCATGCCGCGGCTACCCCGCGATGAGCGTTTGCGGATCGCAAACGACTATTCTATCAGGAAGTCAAAACAGCCGGACAAAGATCATCCAACGTTTTGCTGGCAAATTAATGCGATGAGCGGGACACATCGGACAAACCCAACAATCCGCTTGCTGGCGTCGGCAGTGAGTGGTAAGATTTCCCCCGTGTTTACAGAAGCGAAGGGAGCGCGCTATGGAAAGGGAACCGAACGTCATGCCGTCAAGTGAAAAACCGCAAGCCGCGGGGACCGTCCCGCCAACGGGAATGAACCGCCGCGAGATGGTGCGCCGTCTGGCCACCGCGATGACCGCCGGAACGGCCATGGCCGCCGTGCCTGGCATGGCCGCCGCACATCCTGTTTACAAGCACCTGGCGAGCGATTCCACCATGCAGCAGGCGGACGCAAAGGCTGCGGATAAGGATTGGTCACCGCTGTTTTTTGACCCTCACCAGAACGAAACTCTGATTATCCTCGCCGAGCGCATTGTGCCCGGCTCTACTGGCGCTCAGGTGAACCGCTTCGTCGATTTGTTGCTGAGCGTCGATTCGCTGGAAGCGCAGAAGCAGTTTCTAAATTCCCTCTCGGCGTTTGAGGCTTATTCGCTCACAACCTATCATCGTCCCTTCAAGGACCTCACTGAAGACGAGCAGAACAAGGTTTTAACCGTGGCTTCAACCGCGAAACCTGGAGGTGAACTGCACAGATTCGGCCGCCGGCACGTCCTCGGGCCAAGTTCCCAGGAGGCAGGTGAGGAGCAACGGCTGACCCTTCGCGACCACTTCGAGAACGTTAAACACTGGGTTAGCGGCGCCTACTTCTCCTCGGAGGAGGGCATGAAGTCAATGGGGTGGACCGGCCAGGTGATGTGGTAGAGCTTCCCCGGCTGCCAGCACCCGGAAGGGCACGCGTAGCCTGTAGCGCAGAGTTTTGCTTTAGAACTCTGCGGCTTTTTCAATTTTGCATAGGCGATTTCGGATTAGCGTGCGCCACTCTCTGGCAAGTTGACGCATGTGGCGGCGATTTTGCATCACCACAACAGGGATGCTTTCAACGCGCATGGCGGCATAAAGCCGGCGCAACACGTTTTTATTTGACACACTTCGCAAGGGGAAAAATTGATGACAACACGTCGCGATTTCTTACGCACCGCATTTGCCGGCCTCGCCACCGGAGTGGCGGCGAGCAAGGCTTTGGGAGCAGGACGCCTGGCTTGGCCCGGTCCCATCGGGCTGCAGGTCTATACGGTGCGTGACCTATACGCCAAAAATCCCCTGCAAACGCTGAAGGAGGTGGCGGCGGCGGGCTATAAAACTGTCGAGCTGGCGGCCTTTCTACCTCCCCATCTCCCGCCCGCCACCACCAAGTCCTACCTGCGCCAAGCCGGCCTCAAAGCCATTGGCGCGCACTTCCCTCTGCCCAAAACAGCCGATGACTGGAAGCCATTCGTCGAGCAGGCCCACGCTCTGGGGTTGCTTTACACCGGAACTAGCATGACAAACCACCTCACGGCAGACGGTTGGAAGCAGTTGGCCGCTCTTTTCAACGAATGCGGAAAGCTTTCCCGCCCGGCCGGCATCCAATTCTGTTATCACAACCACATCCGCGAGTTCGAGCCCTTGGGCGATACCAACGGGTATAACATCCTGCTAACCGAGTGCGATCCGGCGCTGGTCAATATGGAAATGGACATCTTCTGGATCACCTACTCGCAGCAGGATCCGCTCACCTATTTCCGCCGCTTCCCCGGCCGCTTCCCCCTGCTTCACATTAAGGACATGAAAAAGGGAATCACCGTCAACCCTCGGGAATTCCCTGGCCGCGGCGTGAATCCCTTCGCCCCTGTGGGACAAGGCCGGATTGACTGGCGCCGCATCTTTGCTCACGTCCACCAAGCGGGCACGAAATATATCTTCGTAGAGCAAGACCGCTGCGATGGCTCGCCGCTTGACGCCATCAAAGAGAGTTACCAATACCTGCGCAACCTGCGGCTGGCGTGAACAAAACAGAGACAAGAGACGAGTGACGAGAGGCAAGCAAAAACAGATTGAAGAATTGGGTCATTACTTCATTGAATCATTGGCCTGCCACTGTAGTGGGTCTGCATCTCAATCCCGCGGCCGGGTGGCGCACACATGGTGTTGTTTGATTCATTGCGAGTGACGAGAGACAAGCAGAAACAGACTGCATGATGGCGTTTCTTGTCTCTGGTCTCTCGGCTCTTGTCTCTCGCTATTTCCCCAGCCACCCATCGCGGATCTGAACCTCCGGCGCCGTCGCGCCCGGATTCTCCTCAAGCGAATAATCGCGAGCCGCGGGCGGATCAAGCTTCACCTGTACGGTGATACGCTTGCCCAACCGCTGTACCGTGAACGGGACAACCGCCCCCGGCGGATACATCTTCAACCGGTCGGTGAGCGAAACCGTCGCCAGCGACAACTGATCCACGGAAATCAGAATGTCACCACGGCTCAATCCGGCGCGATCCGCTGCCTTGCCCGGCCTCACCGCCATGATGCGTATGCCGTTATCCACGGACTGGCCGAGAATTCCGAGAGACGGAGCGGTATCGGGGCCGGTAGAAATTTTCAGGCTCAGCCCCGCTGCCGCCAGAATCCGGTCATAAGGCAACTCATCGGCGCCTTCAACGTAGCGCTTGAAGAAATCGGTAAAATCCGTTCCAGAGACGGCGTTCAACGCTTCCAGAATATCCTCCTCCGTGTATCCCCGCCCCGGCAGGTAATAGGTGGCGGGCGGGGCATTGTAGAACTTGTTGTACATGGCTCTCATCACGTCATCCAGGCTCTTTTTGCCCTCCGTCCGCTCGCGGATTTCCAGATCGAGCAACATGCCGAGCAGCGCCCCCTTGTTGTAATAGGAGATCGTAGAGTTCACGAAATTGGTCTCTTGCATCTGCGGAGAGCGGTCGTAAAACCAGGCGCGAAAGCTGGAGCTTTCGGCGGACATCATGAGGCGCCCAGGCTCCTGCTGGAGCGTGCGGATCTCGCCGCTTAGGTGATCGAGGAACTCCTGCCGGTTCCAAATCCCCGAGCGGTAGAGGTTCACGTAGGAATAGTATTGCGTAAAACCCTCGGCAAACCACAATGAGCGCGTGTAGTCTTCCTTCGTGTAGTCAAACGGCCCGAGCGCCGCTGGCCGCAGCCTCTTTACGTTCCAGAGATGGAAGAATTCGTGCGCGGCGTCGAGTTCTGCCTCGGCCATCGCGTCACTATCCGCGACCCCTCGCACGATGACTTCGGTGGAGTTGAGATGCTCCATTCCATCACCTTCGGTGATGAAGGGAGACACGTGAACGAGGAACGTATAATTCTCGAAATCGGGCTCCGGCATCATTGACATTTCGGAATCCACGATCTTCTCGAGATCACTCGTGAGATTCGAGGTCCATTGCGCAACCGTGTCGTCTCCTTCGCCGAGCGCGTGAACGACCACACGGAACGTCTTCCCGTGATCCTTAAACTCCCGCTCGACGTCGTGGGTGGAGACTTCCATCGGCGTGTCAATCAGACGGTCGTAATTGGGCGATTGAAACGTATTTTGCGACGTCGAAAGCGAAAAGCCGCTATAGATCTTCGCGTCATTCCCCCAGACGGCGGGCGTCTCCACCACGAGCGTGACAGGATCACGCTTGTGCCCGGCAACGTACATATAGACGCCCGCCCCGTTGATGTTCGCGTGCGATGCGTCAAACTGCGCGAAGCTGCCCGTGAGGGTGTTGGCGTAGACGCGGTAGCACGCCGTCACGGCGCCGCCCGCCCCCCGCGCGTCAACTTGCCAGGTTTGTTTGTCTATATTTAGCCAAGGCAACGGCTGGCCCCTCGTGCCTACGGCCTGAAACTGTTGCACGCCCTTGGCAAAGTTATAGATGGCGTAGCGGCCCGGCGCCCAAGCCGGCATCACGAAATCGAGCGTGCGCTCGTTGACATTCTTTACGCTGATTTCCACGTTGATAAGGTGCGTCGAGGGGCGAAGGAGAAGTAAACGGTATTCGAGACTCAACGGGGAAGACGCAGCGCCGCTCGCAGCACGAGTCTGCGACCCGCCCGGGACGAAGGGGAAGAGGACGATGAGCGCGATAAGGGCGAGAATCTTGAAATGCGGCCTGCGGTGGTGGCCGAGCCGATTTGCTTTGATCATGTTGATGCTGTTCCTAACGTTGTCCTGAAGTCATGGGGAAGTTGCTCGACGCCGTCCATTTCGTAGGGGGCGCTGCTTGCAAGCGGCTGATGTTACTAAAATCCGCGTTAGCGGACAACCTCACAAGGGCTTTTCATGAATCCATAGCAAGAAACCGCAGAGTTTTGACAATCAAACGCTGCGCTACATCGGCCCAAGGCGCAAAGTGGCCCCAATCCGCCGGTAACGAGAGAACATGTGTGGAGGGGCTTCAAATGCCAAGCAGGCCGGGAATCAAGAGCACGTCTCAACGGCCGGAGGGTCTTCATCTCCCAACGGATTGCGGAGAGTTTTCCACCAGCGGCTGCCGAGGCGCGGAGGGTTCATGGCCATCCACGCACCTCCAAGAGCGGCGGGAACGAGCGCGGTCAGCGCGAAGAAGACCAGAGAAACATTAACGGCCACGGCGGCGGGAACTGCAAAAAGCGGAAGCAGCAGGGCCGAAAGCCCCTCACGCGGGCCCAAGCCGCCGAACGAGATGGGCAGCGACCCAGCGATCACCAGCCAGGGATACGTGGCAAAGGCCACGCGGAAATCAGCGCCATGAAATGCCTTGAGAAGGAAGAAGAGCGTGAGCATGTCCATGGCGCATACGCAAACGGACCAAGCGGCAAAGCGCCGGACGGCAATCTTCTCGACCGCCTTCCATATCTCGATAAGGCGATGCAGCCTGCCTGATGCGCGGTCTGCATCGGGCACGAAGCGTCCGCCCCACATGCAGAGCGGAATCAAGCCTAGCCATGCCGCCATCGCCGCCATCCCAACTTCCCACGGCACAAATAGAAACAAGCTGGCGAAGGCGAGGCTCATGATGGCCCAGAGGTCAAACAGCTTATCCACCAGGGTATAGAGCAGCGTGCGAGTGCGGCGCCCCTCGCGCATGAAGATGCAGCGCCCGAAATCCCCCAAGCGGCCGGGCGTGACGGACGCGAGCGCATAGGCGCCAAAGAGCGACCGCGCGGATTCGCGCCGGTTTCGCGGAATGTGGTCTTCGGCAAGCAGCAGATGCCACTTGGTGAAGCGCAAACAAAGCATCACTGCGGTCGTCCCCAAGGCACAAACCAGCCAGGGCGCTTTTAGATGTCCCCAGGTGCCCAAGAGCTCTTTGTCATAAAGTCTCCACGCGAATCCACCGGCAACCGCCAAGGCCAGAATGTTCCGCAATGCCCGCCAGATTCCAGCAAAAATGTGCAAGTGGGGTTGACCTCCCGAGACATCTATCGGCAGCGCGGAAGGTGAGCTTGAGTGCGGTCTTGCGACCGATGGCCCTTAAGCACAATACTGTTCACTTAAGCTAATATGCGGTATTCTACTC
>JBOGJX010000054.1:0-4265 GCA_050745285.1 Terriglobia bacterium | reverse complement strand
CGACGGGAAGCACTGCTTCCCGTCGCGAGCCGGGTGAGGGGTCTTCTCACGGCTTTGCGGGTGTCGCAAAGCGGCATGACCGGCTGCTAAACTAACCCACAACTAAAATCCCATTGCGTTGTGATTGGAAACAGTCTTATGCTGCTCCGTGCATTCAAGCCCGAAGATCTCGAAACCCTGCTTGAGATTGATACGGCCTGTTTTCCGCCCGGGGTTTCGTATTCCGTTGATGAGCTTGAATCGTTCATCACGCATCGCAACTCAAGGACCTGGATAGCCGTGGAAGGCGGGAAAGCCATTGGATTTCTTGTAGCCCAGAAGGCGCCATACCAATCCGTGCACATCATCACAATTGACGTGCTGAAGGAAGCGCGGCGGCGCGGGGCCGGCGCCGCGCTGATGGACGCCGCGGAGGGCTGGGCGGGCGGTCAGGGCGCGAGGTTGGTATCACTCGAAACCGCCGAGGATAATCACCCGGCGCAGGCGTTTTACAAGAAGCGGGGATACGCCAAGGTCGAGAAGATCGAAGGCTATTATGAAAACGGATCTGCCGCGTGGGTGATGATCAAGCGGCTCGAGTGAGGGGTTGATGCCGGTCAAGCTGAGGGCAAGGCAATACATCATCATCGCGGTGGCCGCGGCCGTGGCCGCCGTTTCGCTGGCCATCGGGCTGCGCTATTTTTCTCACGCCTTTCCCGAAGCCACGCTTCATCTGCGCGTGAACCGCAGCGGCTCAAAGCGCATTGCCCAGGATTTTCTTGCCGCCCGGGGCTTTCGCCTTGCAGGCTACAAGCACGCCGCCGCGTTCCAATATGACGACATGACCAAGCTCTACCTCGAGCGCACGCAGGGCCTCGCGCGCATGGACCAGCTCACCAGCGGGCCGGTCCACTTGTGGCGCTGGACGCACCGCTGGTTCAGGCCGCAGCAGAAGGAAGAGTTTCGCGTTGATGTGACCCCGGCGGGCCAAGTAGTGGGCTTCGAGCACGAGATCGCGGAGGCTACCGCTGGCGCCAACCTGGATCAGGACCAGGCGCGCAGCGTGGCTGAATCCTTCCTCGCGCAAGTGATGAAACGCGACTTGGGCGGTCTGGAGTTCCTCGAGGCCGAGCGCGTGAAGCGGCCCGCGCGCACCGACTACACCTTCACCTGGAAACAAAAGAGCGTGAACCTGGGCGAGGGCAGCCTGCGCATTGAAGTAGATATCGACGGCAACCAGGTGGCGGGCACGAGTGAGTTCGTAAAAGTCCCCGAAAGCTGGACCCGTGGGTATCAGAAAATCCGTTCGCACAATGACGCCGCTCAGGAAGTGGATCAGGTCTTCTGGATTCTGCTCAGCTTGGCGATGCTGATCATTCTGGTGCGGCGGCTGCGCGACCGCGACGTGCGGCTGCGCCTCTCGATCACGCTGGGCGCGGTGGCGGCAGTTCTCGCGTTTTTGAGCCAGATTAATGACTTCCCGCTGGCCAAGTTTTCCTATAGCACCACGGATTCGTTCTCCAGCTTCCTCACGAGTTATATGTTCATGGCCGTGCTCGGCGCGGTCGGCGTCGGCGCTCTCATTTTCCTCGTGGTGGCATCTTCGGAACCCGTCTACCGCGAGTCTTTTCCGGGCATGTTGTCATTCCGCCGGTACTTCAGTTGGCGCGGGCTGCGCACGCGGTCTTTCTTCATGGCCAACGTGGTGGGCATCGCACTCACGTTTTTCTTCTTCGCCTATCAAACCGTTTTCTACCTTACCGCGAACCACCTTGGCGCGTGGGCCCCGGCGGACATTCCATTCTCAAACCAGCTCAACACCGCGATTCCATGGGTTGCGGTGCTCTTCACCGGCTTCTTTCCGGCCGTTTCCGAGGAGATGCAGTTTCGCGCCTTCGCCATTCCGTTCTTGCATAAGCTCACGCGGTCATGGCCGCTGGCGCTGATCCTTGCCGCCTTCAATTGGGGATTCCTTCACTCCGCTTATCCCAACCAGCCGTTCTTCATTCGCGGCGTCGAGGTGGGCCTGGGTGGCATCATCATCGGCATCATCATGCTACGCTTCGGAATCATCGCCACACTCATGTGGCACTACTCCGTGGACGCGCTTTACACGGCGTTTCTGCTGCTTCGCTCTTCCAACCATTACCTCATGATCTCGGGCGGACTCTGCGCGGGGGTGATGCTCATCCCGCTCGCCGTCGCGCTCGTCGCCTACATTCGCACCGGCACTTTCACGAACGAAAGCCCGCTCACTAACGCGAGCGACGGTGTTTCGCGCGCGCCGCAGATTGTGGCTGCAACCGAAGCGGAGCCGGGAGTTCGGTACGTCCCGTTTTCCAGGCGGAGACTTTGGGCGGCGCTCATTGTCATTGTGGCGCTTGCCGCGCTGGCCTCGATCAAGGTCTATCACCTGGGCGAAGGAATCAAGATTCGTACCACGCGTTCCGCGGCCACGCAGACGGCGGTGGAATTTCTGAGCGCTCGGCATGTGACCGCTGCGGCTTACCGCTCCGCCGCCTGGCTCGATGAAAATGTGGACGGGATGGCCCTCCGCTATTTCCTTGAACGGCTTCCCGTGCGCCAAACCGATCGCATTGTCCGCGAGGCCTCGCAGCCGCTGCTCTGGGCAGTACGCTTTTACCGCCCGCTTGAGAAAGAAGAACACTTTGTTTTCATAAATGCTCAGAATGGCAAGGTGTTCGATACCCGGCGCGTGCTCGCGGAGACCGCACCAGGCGCATCGCTTTCCCCCGCGCAGGCTCTTACCCTCGGCGAGCAGGCGGTGACGGAGCACGGCTACAAGATCTCCGATTTTGTGCTTCAGGATTCCGTGGCCCGGAAGCGCACGGCCCGCGAGGATTACACGCTGGTGTGGCAGGCCAAGCCGGGTGATCCGCGCAACGTGGGCGGCGCGCATTACCGCCTGGAAGCGGAAATCGCCGGAGATCAGGTCGTCGCGTTTTCCCGCTCCTTCAAGCTGCCTGAAAGCTGGGTGCGCGAGCAGGAAACGTCGCACCTCGCCAACTCGCTTCTTCCCGGCGCAGCCATTGTTCTTGGCCTCGGCCTGATGGTGGGTGCCATCTGGTTGCTTGTTCTTCAGGTGAAGCAAGGCGCAGTGCGATGGATGGCGGCGCTAAAAGTGGCGATCATCCTCACCATCCTTCTGGCGCTTTCCGAGCTGAACTCGATCCCGCTGCTTGGCCGCGCCTATAATACGTCCATCTCACTTTCCAATTTCAGGCTTCAAATTGGCGTGAGTTATGTTGTTTTGGTGATTCTCGGCGGCGCGCTCACATGGCTGTTGCTAGCGCTTGCCACGAGCCTCTATCCGGAATCGTGGCTGGTGCTGCGCACGGCTTCGCGGCGGGTGTGGCGGCGCGACGCGGCCATTGCCGTGGCTGTCACGCTTGCGATGGGCGCCGGGATGGACAAGCTTCTTGAGCTGTTTGCCAACCACTTCCACGCTTACGTTCCGATTGGCTTTCCGGGAGCCCCATCCGGTTGGGCTTCATTTTCGCCTGGTTTGGGGATTTTCTTTCAAGCGCTGGTGACTGCGGTGGTATCCGCGGCTGTGCTCGGGGTGGTTATTTTCGGAGTGAAGCTTGGCTGGCAACGGCGCGCCTGGTGGTTCTGGCTGGGCTTGGTGTTGTTGCTCGTCGCGCTTATTCCAGCCACCGCCCATACCCGCGCTGAATTTGCCTTGGGCTGGGTGATGCGGTTCGTCCCGCTGCTCGTGGCGGTCGTCGTTCTGATCGTGTTCTTCCGGGATAACGTACTGGCTTACGTGGCCGCCGCGTTCTGCTCCGTAACCATTGCCCCGATGGTGGAGCTGCTCTCGACGCCGGTTTTTCTCTACAGGCTGAACGGCGCGCTGCTTGCATTGCTAACCGCCATTGTGCTGGCCTGGATGCTGCTACCGGGGAAGAAGGGACTGAAGGTTAAACGCTTCGTGGAATGAAGATTATGAGCAAACGACGAAGGTCCTCAAAAGCCGCAATCATTCGCCGCGTTCATCATGAAGATCGCTTCTGAGCCTCTGCCGCCAAATCTTCCGCTGCGGCGCCGGCCAATCGGGCTTGCGCCGCTGCACCATGCCGGCGGCCGCCACGCATCAAGACAAGCAGCAGCCCACCCAACAGGAGAAGCGTAAAACCTCCGCCAAGGACGAGGACGTGTGAAATCACGACGTCGTACTTCCCTGTCCTCGCGCTGTATTGGAAGCAATACAAGATCATTTCGTCAACAGGCGAGCCGATCTTCTCATGAGAGGCTTCGACCAGAGC
>JBOGJX010000053.1:0-5592 GCA_050745285.1 Terriglobia bacterium | reverse complement strand
GGCGATCCGCCCGTCGCCGCAGCGGGAGACAGCGAGAATGAGGAGCGCGCCACGGCACGGCCCAATCTTGAGAAAAACCGGCCGTGCCCTTCCGTCCTCCTGATCGAATTTTCAGGCAGATGCTTCGCGGAGTTTACCCTGAGTGAAGACGAAGGGCTCAGCATGACATGCCAAGTGGTTGCAGCCCGAGAGCTCCGTTGAGCGTAAGTGAACAGTATCGACCCTAAGCAGGAACGTGCGGCCTACGCGGTAGTGGTATGTTTGGCATGTGTGGCGGCGAGTTTATTTCGCCAAATGGCGGCGTAAAGCCGCCTCTACATCAAACTGTACCACCCCCGCCTACGCGATGATTTTGACAAACAAGCTGCCATCCACTAAACTGGATGCTTCGGTTTTTGCGGCTCGGACTGGCATTCCTTCACCTGCGCTGGGCCGCCTTGTTTCTGCCCCCGAAGCTAACCCAAATTCTGGCAAGGACATAAAACCCATGCATGGACTTATAAAAGAAAGGCTGTTCACTCCCGGCCCCACGCCGATTTTGATGGAGGCGAATGTGCGCGCCGTAACGCGCGATATTCACCACCGCACGGAAGATTTCCGCAAAGTGGTGCGTGAGACGCTGGAGCTTTTGCGCTATTACTACAACACCAAAAATGACGTGCTGCTGTTTGCTAGCTCCGGCACGGGCGCGATGGAAGGCGCCGTGGCCAATCTCTGTTCGCCCGGCGACCGGGTGCTCGTGGGCACGGCAGGCAAGTTTGGCGAGCGATGGCTCGCAATCGCGAAAGCCTATGGCGTCGAAGCCGTGAAGGTGGAGTCGCCGTATGGCGCACCCGTGAACATCGAAGAGATGAAGCGCCAGCTTGAAACCTCCGGTCCCTTTCGCGCTGTGTTCATCCAGGCCACGGAGACCTCAACCGGCGTGAGCCATGACGTGAAGGCGCTTGCGGCGCTTACTGCGAAGCTCCCGGAAACCGCTTTGGTGGTGGATGCCATCACGGGCCTCGGCACCACGGATCTCCGGCCCGATGAATGGGGATTGGACATCGTGATTGGCGGCTCGCAGAAAGCCACGATGATGCCTCCCGGACTTGCCTTTGCCAGCGTGAGCGAGAAGGCATGGAAGATCATCGCGGCGTCCAAGTGCCCGAAGTTCTATTTTGATTTTGCCAAGGAGCGCAAGAGTCTTGCCAAAGGCGAGACGAGCTACACGCCCGCCACGTCGCTGGTGGTGGGACTGCACGGCGTTCTGACCTATATCAAACAGCTCGGGCGCGAAAACCTGATCGCCAATGCGGTCATGCTGGCGGATGCCACGCGGCAAGCCGGCGCCGCTCTGAAGCTGAAGCCGTTTGCGGTAGCATCGCCCGCGAACGCCGTGACGGCGCTGTGCGCGCCTGAGGGAGTGGATTCGGGAGCCATAATTAAAGAGCTGCGCAGCCGCTTTGGCGCGATCGTGGCCAACGGCCAGGGTGACATGAAGGGCAAGATTTTCCGTCTGGCGCACCTTGGCTACTTTGACGCCACCGACTTGTTTGCCATTGTCGCTGCGCTCGAAATCGCCCTATCGCAGGTGGGTCACAAGGTGGAGTTTGGCTCGGGGGTCCGCGCCGCACAAGAGACGTACCTGAAGCACACGGCAAGCTCAGGACAACCGGCAAAAGCATAGCACTGTAGTGGCGGCCGGGGCGGACAAAAAGCCGCAGAGTTTTAAAAGCAAGACTCTGCGCTACAGATCTGCCAGCCCTCGCTAACGTCCGTATCTCAATATCATCCAGAGGAACACTCCATGAAAATTCTCGTTTCAGACAATGTTTCGGAGAGTGCTTTGCAAGTTCTGCGCTCGGAAACCTCTTTCAACGTGGTCTATCTTGCGGGCAAGAAAGACGGGGTGAAGGAAGAGCTTCAGGACGCGGACGCCCTCGTGATCCGCAGCGCCACCAAGGTGACCGCCGAGTTGATGGGGGGGGCGCCAAAGCTCCGTGCCATCGGACGTGCGGGCGTGGGTGTGGACAATGTAGATATGGACGCCGCCACGCAAAAGGGCATTGTGGTGATGAACACGCCAGGCGGCAACGCCACCAGCGTGGCCGAGCAGACGATGGGTTTTATGCTTGCGTTGGCGCGCCGCATCCCGCAGGCCACGAGTTCCATGAAGGAAAACAAGTGGGAGAAGAAGAAGTTTCTAGGCACGGAATTGCGGGGCAAGCGGTTGGGGCTGATCGGACTTGGCATGATCGGCATGGAGGTAGCGAGGATCGCCCAAGCTTTCCAAATGGAAGTGATCGCGCATGATCCCTACGTCTCCTCGCTGGTGGCCGGACAGCAAAACGTGAAACTGGTCTCGATAGAAAAGGTTCTGAAAACCAGCGACTTCATCAGCTTCCACTGTTCCGCCACCCCCGAGACTACCCATCTCATCAACGCGCGCACGCTGGCGCTCACCAAGAAGGGCGTTCGGATCATTAACTGCGCTCGCGGCGAGCTGATCAACGAAGCGGATTTGCTTGCGGCTCTTGAAAGCGGCCAGGTGGCCGGGGCCGCGCTCGACGTCTTCGAAAAGGAGCCCCCCACGGACGCGCGCCTGATTGCCCATCCCGAGGTTCTTTCCACGCCACACATCGCCGGGTCCACCGAAGAGGCGCAGGAAATTGTGGGCATCCGTATCGCCGAACAGGTGCGGGACTACCTGCTGCAAGGCGTTGCGCGCAACGCGGTGAACATGCCTTCCGTTTCGCCTGATGAATACAAGAAGCTTGAGCCGTACCTTCAGTTGGCGGAGAACCTCGGCTCCTTCGTGGCCCAGGTCGTGACCGGAGCGCTAAACGAAGTCCGCATCAGCTACGACGGCGGCTTGGCGGATTTGAACACCCACTTGGTCAAGAACGCCGCGCTCAAAGGCATTCTCAATCACGTGATGTCCGAGGAGACAAAGGCGAACTTGATCAACGCCGGCTCGATCGCGCAATCGCGCGGGATCGAAGTGACGGAACTTCGCAGCGCCCGCCGCGCATCCTTCGCCAACTCGCTAGGCATTTCGATTCGCACCGAATCCGGCCAAGCGTCGGTCCTGGGTATGGTGGGGCCGAGCAATTCGCTGCGCATTCTCGGCGTGAATGATGTGGACGTGGAAGCGCCCTTGCGCGGGATTATCCTATTCATCCGCAATCAGGACGTGCCGGGCGTCATCGGCCGCGTAGGCACGGTGCTCGGAAGCGGCAACATCAACATTGCCAATTTTAACCTGGGCCGCAACCCGCAGCTCAAGGAAGCGATTGCGATCGCCAACGTGGACCACCAGATTCCCGCCAGCGTGCTGAAGGAAATTCAATCCATTCCCGCCGTAAGCCAGGCAACGGTGATTCAGATTGAGTGAACGTATTGATTCATTGAATTATTGGGTCATTGAATCATTTCCAGAAGATCGTGGCCTTTATTGACTCAATGAATAAATGATCCAATGGTCCAATCCCGAGTCTGGGTTTTCAAGATCAATACGCGCCGGGGCTGGGAGTTCGACAAATACTTCCGTTCGCGCGTGCGCGGGCCTTATGGAATGGGGGATGGAGGCTGGATTCGCAGTGCGTCGAGCCTGCGTTATTTGCGCGAAGAAGTTAAGCGCGGTGACGTGTTCCTTTGCTATGAGGCCGATCGCAAGCGCCTCGTGGGTCTCGCCCGTGCGGCCTCGGACGGGCGCGATCTTGGCATGGGACCGCTCGTTGACTTCTGCCCGCCGCGCCAGGCCTTCCGGTTAAAAATTCCTCTCAAGCGGCGGCCCGGCCTCGACCATATCCTTGCCTTCACGCCGCAGCGCGGCCGCGGCACCATTCAGAAAATCGCCCCCGACGAGTTCCGTTGCCTGCGCGCCCGCATTCTGCAAGAGAATCCCTCCCAGAAAAAAGAGTTGCAGCGGTTCCTTGACCGCTAATTCCGGCGGAGGGAGAGGCAGGTGATTTCGGGGCGGCAGGCCACGCGGAGTGGCACCACCACCTTGCCAATTCCGCGGCTCACATAAATCTGAGTTTCTCCAAGCTGGTTCCATCCATCCACGAAGCGCTCGCCGGGAATCGAGCGGTAGATCGAGCGCAGGATAGGCAGGCGTACCTGGCCGCCGTGAGTGTGGCCGGAGAGCATCAGGTCAATGCCCATCCGCGAAGCCTCTCCAATGCCCTCTGGATTGTGACAGAGGAGGATTTTGGCATCGCGCGGCGGGACCGACCGGAGGGCGCCCGTCAGATCCGGCGAAGCGGCCCACGTATCATCCACTCCCACCAGCCACAGCGTCTTGCCAGTCTTATGCGTCTTAATCGTCTTTCCTGGCTTGTCAGTCTTTGATGTCCCGGCGGCACGGCGGAGTGCAAAGTGCGCATTACGCAACACGCGGATTCGCTGGGCGCGCAAGGCGCGTGTGATCTCTTCGGCGCCTGCCCGGAAGTCATGGTTGCCGAGCACGGCAAACGCGCCCATCGGGGCGCGCAGCCGACCGAGCGCACGGGCGACGGGCCAGATATAAGTGGGAGAAAAGGTCACGTAATCCCCGGTAAGCGCCACCATGTCTGGCCGCAGCCGGTTGGCAAGGTCCACCACGCGCTGCACTTCCTCAATGGGTGTGTAAAGGCTGAGATGAATATCCGTGAGGTGAACGATGCGCAGTCCGTCGTATTGCGCGGGGAGACGCGGTAGGTGAATGACCGTTTCGGTGATTTCAGGATCAGCGGAAAAACTGCCGGGAGGGAGAACCCGCTTCGGAGCGCTTAGCCCCAATAGCGTGAGCGGCCTTCGTTTCCAGAATTTCGGAGCGACGGATTGCCGGGCCATAATGATTTCACCAAAAAGGCAGTGACGAGTGATAAGTGACGAGCAAGGAAGCCGTCAGCTTTCAGCAAGCAGCGGAAATCCAAGATCCGAAATGGAGGAAGATGAGAACATCGCAAGCTGAGGCTACCCGCTTGCTGCAAGCTGATGGCTGATAGCTTTTTGCTTGGCACTCACCACTTGTCACTTGGCACTGCCCTTCAGCTTCTCGAGGCCATGACCTCTGAAAACACCTGGATCATGGACTCGTGCACCAGACCGTTCGAGGCGAAGATCTCGCTCTCAAGCAGCCTGAAAGGGCCGCCGTTCATGTCTGAAACGCGGCCGCCGGCTTCCGTCACCATCAGGACTCCAGCGGCCTTGTCCCACGGGTTGAGCTGCAACTCCCAGAAACCTTCGAAGCGTCCCGAAGCCACCATGCACAGGTCGAGAGCCGCGGAACCGGCGCGGCGCACGCCGTGAGAAATTTCAGTAAAGCGGAAATAGTACTGAATGTTGCGCTCGTGATCCGCCGAATAGGGAGGAAATCCGGTAGCGAACAACCCATCCTTCATGTCGCCGATGGTTGAGACGCGGAGGCGCGTTCCGTTGCGAAAAGCTCCGCCCCCGCGCTCTGCCGTATAAAGTTCATCGCGCGTTGGATCGTAGATTACGCCGGCAATGACCTCATCGCGTAAGGCCAGGCCCATCGAGACGCAGAACATCGGAAAGCCGTGCGCGAAATTGGTGGTGCCGTCCAGCGGGTCCACGTACCAGCAGTATTCGGCGCTTGTCGAG
>JBOGJX010000052.1:0-3586 GCA_050745285.1 Terriglobia bacterium | reverse complement strand
GTGGGCGGATTGTCGAGCCGCTCGCCTTCGTAATCCACGAAGAAGAAAAGCTTGTCGTGCTTGATCGGCCCGCCGAACGTCGCGCCGAACGTATTCCAGCGCAGGCCGGGCTTCGTCTCGCCCAGCCAGTCGCGCGCCCAGTTGTTGGCGTTGAGGGCGTCGTTACGCAAATACTCGAAAGCGTCACCATGATATTGGTCGGTGCCCGACTTTAACGTTACGTTGATCACGCCGCCCTGAAACTGGCCGTATTGGGCGGGCGCATTATTAGTGATGATGTTGAATTCCTGAATGGCGTCCGGGCTAGGCTGGAAGGAAGTCAGGTTGTCGGAAATCTGGTTGTTGTTGACGCCGTCCAGAAGGTAGCTATTGGCCTCCTCGCGGTTGCCGTTCACATACGGGCGGCCACCGCCGCCCGTGCGCTGTCCATTCTTGAACGAGCTCGGATCGGGTGTTGTAACGCCCGGCGCGAGCAGGGTGAGCTGAAGGAAATTGCGCGTGGCGAGCGGCAAGTTGGCGTTAAAGTTGGCGCTGGTCACCATGCCCACTTGTATCGTGTTTGTCTGGAGCAATGGCGGGGCCGACGTGACGGTGACCGTTTGCGACATCGCCCCCACTTTCAACTGGGAGTCCACCCGGACGACCTGATTCATCTGAAGCTCGAAGTCAGGATGAACGCTGGTTGCAAAGCCATGCGCGCTGACGGTGACTTTGTATTCCCCAACCGGCAGCCGCGGAAAATTGTAGAGGCCCGCGGAATTGGTTTGCGTGGGCCAGACCGTGCCTTGCGCCACGTTGGTGGCCGTCACGCTTGCGCTGGGGATGGCCGCGCCCGAAGGATCAGTGACCAGCCCGGTAATGCCACCGGTTATTTCTTGCGTTATGGCCATCCTAGGCGCCAGAACTAAGACTCCGGCAAACAATGCAAGAAAGCCCAGGAGCGACCCAATCCTCCAGATGTGTGCGTGCTCATGTTTCATAACGGTCTCCTGTTTTTTATACTACCGCGCCCGACAACGCGCGGGCTGCGGTGTTGCGTTATCTTGGGCTGGAAGATCACTCCAGAATCAGGCCAAGCAATAAAGCAATCCCCAAACACAGATTCTCTCCAAGCGCTAGCCTACAAGTGGTCATCAGAACGGCGATCCCCAAGTCCCTGCCCAACAGCTTTGACTGCGTGTTAGAGCAATACCAAAAGTAGCGAATCATTGTCAAGGACTTTTTTGCATTTTGAATATAAATAAAATCGCGTTCGTAATTGTTTCCATGTCCTTATACAGTATCGTAGGTCCGCCACATCCGATTTCAGGCACAAGGTGTAGCGCAGAGTTTTGCTTTTA
The DNA here is from genome assembly GCA_050745285.1 of Terriglobia bacterium. Taxonomy (GTDB): domain Bacteria; phylum Acidobacteriota; class Terriglobia; order UBA7540; family UBA7540; genus RH2-MAG17b. The sequence goes on along the minus strand of JBOGJX010000052.1, from coordinate 2,246 downwards.
AAACTCTGCGGCTTTTCTGAAGGAGATCGGAGTGTTGCCTTTGAAACGCGAGCGCGGGGGAAGCAGTCCTTCCCGTCAGCAGCGTCCCTACGAAAGCCTATGTCGCAGGGGTGTAGCGCAGCGCGGCCTTTGGCGCAACCAAAAACGGCCACCCTGTTGAGCGCTGTCATTCCCGTGAAAGCGGGAATCCAAAGCAATGGACCCCCGCTTTCGCGGGGGTGACGACAAAGGCCGGGTTAAGGCGGCCTAGAAAGCCTCGCTAAGAAAACAAGAATTTACGGTCTTGCATTGCAGAGTTTTGCTTTTAAAGCTCTGCGGCTTTTCTGAAGGAACTCGTAACATAAAGGGCGTGAGCCGCAATTGCCACGCAGCCTCCAAAATCCCGCCCCTCCGGTGCACACAGAAACGATTTTCAGCAATCCCCTAAACGGGAGACCAGTCTAAAACGGGTACCACCTTGTGAAAGTTATGTTCCACGTTTGTTGTGCGCCTTAAAATAAGTCTCCATAATCTGTTTTTTTGCAATTTCATAAGAAGTGTGCCAATATGTTCGCCAGTTTCTCTAATTCCACGGTACCTGGTCTCTATTTTAGGGTTGATGAAGTGAGGAGCGATCGCTGCGCATCCTATGCCAGGCTAGGCTCTTCCGCGCTGCGCCTATCGTTTTATGATGAAAGTTTTTTTGGATTAGCTTAGCAAGTCCGGCGCAAAGTCGCAGGCCGCGTCTAACGATCTGGAATGTAAGAGGATAGGATTACGTTGATGAAACATGTCGCCAGCAAGAGCCAGCGTGATAAGCAAGTGATCGAGGCCGTGGTCCGCCGGTTCGGCCCACTTTCGCGCTCTGAAATACACGATTTTACCAGTCTACAGCAGAGCGAGATTTCCCGGCTCGTGCGCGAGCTGCTCGACGAGCAGAAGTTGATTGAAGCGGGCCGGGGTGAGAATCCGATGGGCCGGAAGCAGGTGCTGCTGCGGTTTAACGAGGACCATCAATTCATCGTTGGCGTAGGATTCGACGACGAAACGGTCTTGGCCTCGGTCATGAATCTGTTTCCGCGAATGAAGTCTGAGGTCCAGGAGACAACAGAGATGCGTGCCGGGAGCGAAGGCCTGGTAAAGCAGCTTGTTTCCTGCGCCCACCGGGCTATGGAAGAGGCGGGGGTGGGCCCGACTGAGCTGGCGGGCATTGGCGTGGCAGGCTCCGGCCTGATCGACAGCCGCCGCGGCAGATTTCTGATGTCATCGACGGTGGACATTCTTAAGGACGTTCCGTTGCAGGCGATCTTCGAGGAAGCCTTCGGCGTTCCCACCGTGCTGGAAAATCTGACGCGGGCCAAGACGGTAGGCGAAAGACGGCTGGGCGCGGGTGGGATGGCTGAGGATATGATCTTGGTGGAATACGGCCGCACGGGAATTGGCGCGGGCATTGTGCTGAACGGAAAGCTGGTGCACGGCTCGGGGTTTGCGGCGGGAGAATTTGGTCATACCCACATCATGGCAGATGGTCCGGCTTGCCGGTGCGGCAGCTTCGGGTGTCTCGAAGCGGTGGCCGGCGCCGCGGCGCTCGAAGCGCGGATTCGCAGGGCGATCTCCGAGGGAAGCGGGTCAGAAGCGCTGGCTTTGGCGGGGGGAGACGCTCGGGCGATCACGGGATGGATGGTTTTTGAGGCGGCCCGGAAGGGCGACAAAACCTGCGCCGCGCTGGTCGAGCAAATTGGAACTTACCTGGGTCTTGGATTGGCCAACCTGGTTAACCTGTTTAATCCTTCCGTGCTCGTGGTGGATCAGCGCCTCCGCCTGGCCGGTGAAGCGCTCCTCGAACAGATTATCAAAGTCGTCAGGCGGCAAGCCTTGCGGCATGCGACAAACGACCTTAAAATTCGCTTCGGGGAATTGGGGAAAGAAGCCATAGTTCTAGGGGTGGGCGCGATTGCCCTTGAGAGGCACTTTGAAATTCCGGTGTTGAAACCGCCCCGGTTCATGATCGAATCGCTTGCAAGCCCCACGCGGCGGAAATACCACCTCGACAAGAGCGAACTGGCGGGCGCCAAGGAAGCAGGTGTCAGGTTTTAGGTGTCAGGTGTCAGGTGTCAGAAAAAACTGTCAGCCTTCAACGTTATTCTTTTTTTAGGCCGCTTGTGGCGGATGGCTGACCGCCCATAGTTTCTTCTGACACCTAATCCGGATTATTCATGAACTCGCTAGACAAAAACGGAAGGGCACGGTTTTAACCGTGCCGTTAC
>JBOGJX010000051.1:0-5113 GCA_050745285.1 Terriglobia bacterium | reverse complement strand
GCTCGGGGGTATGGAACAAAATGAAAATCGTTGGAGCTCTCTAACGGCACGGTTGAAATCGTGCCCTTCCGGTCATCGAACGGGACCTCATTAACACTCCAGGCTAAACGCACGCCTCGCTCGCCGTGCGCCCTACGGCAGCATCATAACAAATGGCTTGGTCAAAACAAAGTTCCTTCGAGTAGAATGGCAACTTACCGCATGCCGACCGTATCCAGCGCCTTTCCACTCCGCCGCGCACGCGGCCACGGAGGGATATTCCCTCTTCTGCCATTCATATTTTTCAACGCACTACTGCCGGGAATGGCTCAGCAAGGCTGTTTTGTTCCGCCGGGGTTGCAGAATCCGCAGACCACCCTCACGCTTCGGGCAGACAATCAACGGTGGGTGAACCACCGCTACACAGGCAGTGGGCATGTGGTGTTGACTTACCGTGAAATGCGCATCACGGCCGGTGAGGTGACCTACGACGACGTTACCGGACTGATTGGCGCGCATGGACATGTGGTCTTTGATGACCCGAAAGGACATCTTGAAGCGCAGGAGGCGCAGTACAACATCCTGACCGATAGTGGATGGTTCTCCAATGTTCACGGCTATCTCCGCTACGCTTCTTCGCAGCCGGGGCAGCCCACCACGTCGCTCTTTGTGCGGGCGGAAAAAATCGCGCGGGTGGATCAAGGCACGTACACCATTGAAGGGGCCAGAGTCAGCTCCTGCCAGAGCCCCAACCACGGCTTGGCGTTCGGCCTGGGGCGCGGAAAGATTGAGGTGGGTCACACCGTGACGGGGCACGAAGCGATGTTCAGGTTTCTCGGCGTTCCGGTCTTCTATCTGCCTTATGTTGTGGTATCCGCCGCACGCAAGCCCCGCCAGACGGGCTTCCTGGTACCCCAGATTGGTGAGAGCACGCAGAAGGGTTTTGTTGCCGGGGACGGCTTTTTCTGGGCCATTAACCCCAGCGCCGACCTGCTGCTCGGCTTGCAGGATTTCAGCCGCCGCGGCTTGGCGTTTTCCGGACGCTTCCGCGCAACTCCAAGCGCCACCAGCAAAATCACCGCGGACGTCTTTGGCATTGATGATCACGCGAACGGGTCGCTCAGAAATAGCCGCGCGCCAGGCGCCAGCTTTGACATTGTGGGGCAGACGGATGATCTGGGGGACGGATTCCGCGGCGTCGTCAACGTGGATTACGTCAACTCGCTGGCGTTTCGTACCACGTGGTCGGACAGTTTCAACACGGCCGTGTTTTCCGAAGCAAGGCAGACTGGCTTTGCCACCAAAAATTTTGACGCCTACAGTGTCAATTTCTCCGCATCCCGCTATCAGGACTTTCTTTCGGCGGCGCCGGTCAACGAGCAGTCCATCATCATCCGCCACGCCCCTAGCGTGTCATTTACAGGCATCGATAAGCAAATCCTCCACTCGCCCTTTTTCTTTGGCTTCGAGTCTTCCTTGGACGGCGTCGGCCGCTCCGAGCCTGGGTTTTCCACCCCGACGGTCAGCGAGCGCGTGGATCTGTTTCCACACATCACGCTGCGCTCGCGCCCTTTTTGGGGCTTTCGTCTCACACCCACGGCTGGGATCCGAGAGACGTTCTACGGCGTCAGCTTGCTCCCGAGCCGCGGCCCCGTCAACCGCTTCCTTGGAGAATTCTCCGCTGACTTGCGGCCGCCGCCATTTGAAAAGGTATTCTCGCAGTCCCTTTGGGGGCTGCGCCTTAAGCATGTGATCGAGCCAGACATCAAGTATCAGATCGTGAAAGCCACCGATCCACAGAACATTTTTGACATTGTCCGGTTCGATACGACGGACACCTTGACGGACGATAACGAAATCGAATACTCGATCACCAATGCAATTCTCGCTCGCAAAGATAATCCGGGCGGGCAGGAGCAAACCCCGCAGGCCCGCGACTTACTTTCCTGGACATTGACGCAAAAGTATTTCTTTGATCCTACATTCGGGGGAGCGGTCGCGCGCGGAAGCGAGGTGGTGATCGATCCTACGCTCTCGCTCACGGGCTTCGCGTTTCCGCTAGGGCGGCGCTGGTCTCCGATTGACTCGGTGTTGAGGGTGTCACCCACGCCAGGGTTTGATACGGAGTTCCGCACCGACGTCGATCCCACGAGCGGAGACCTGCTCAACGCCGGCATCACCTCGCGCCTGCAGACCGGTACCCTGGACCTGGCCCTCACGGATTTTTTCGTGAGCCACACGGTGTTGGTGCCGGGTCCGATCGCGCCCAGCGTTCCGCTGACGTCCCTTCCCTCCTTCAATCTGCTGGATATGATGGCGAGCCACGGCGACCCCAGCCGCAAGGGCCTGACCGAAGCCTTCCGCGTTGATTACAACCTTTCTCAAGACATCGTGGAAGATTTTATCAGCCAAGCGAGTTACAATTTTGGTTGTTTCAGCTTAAATGCACAGTATGAGCGCTTTAACCTGGGGTTCATTCGCAATGAAAATTTGCTCAGGCTTTCCGTGACCTTGGGCAACATCGGCACGTTCGGTAGCCTGAAGCCAGGTCAGTTCTTGCAACGGCAACTGAGGCAAATTCCGTAATCGTGGCCGCCCATGCGGAGGAACCACAATGCCATTTCCCATCCATCGTCTCCGCCGCCTTCGCCGCACCGCGGCCCTGCGCGGCTTAATCGCAGAAACCACACTGAGCATCCAATCCCTGATCTACCCCCTCTTCGTGTGCTCCGGATCAGGCGTCAAAACAGAAATTCGCTCCATGCCGGGGAATTTCCGCTGGTCCATTGACCTGCTCGTCAAAGAGTGCGAGGCCGTCGCCGGGCTGGGGATTCCCGGCGTCATTCTTTTCGGCATTCCTGAACGTAAGGATTCCGCGGGCTCCGGCGCCTATGATCCTGACGGCATCGTGCAGCGGGCGGTTAGGGCGGTAAAAAGGGCCGTGCCCAATCTGCTGGTGATTTGTGACGTTTGCCTGGATGAGTATACCAACCATGGCCACTGCGGCCTCTTGAAAAATGGCGAGGTTGATAACGACTCCACGCTTGAGCTGCTGGCCCGGACGGCGGCGACGCAAGCCGAGGCGGGCGCGGACTTGGTCGCGCCCTCAGACATGATGGATGGGCGCGTGGGGCGCATTCGCGCCGCGCTCGACAGCGGTGGCTTTGATCAAACCCCCATTCTTGCTTACTCGGCCAAATACGCCTCGGCATTCTACGGGCCGTTCCGTGAAGCGGCGGACTCAGCTCCGCAGTCCAGGGACCGGAAATCCTACCAGATGGACCCCGCCAATCAGCGCGAAGCGCTGCGCGAGATTGCGTTGGATATTGAGGAGGGCGCCGACATCATCATGGTGAAACCCGCCATGCCCTGCCTGGATGTCCTTGCGCTGGCCCGGCGCGAGTTTGGAGTGCCCCTCGCCGCCTACCAGGTGAGCGGCGAATTCTCTCTCATCACGGCTGCCTCGCAGTTGGGTTGGGTGGACCGTGAGCGGATCATGATGGAGAGCCTGATCTCCATCAAGCGCGCGGGCGCCGATATGATTCTTACTTACTTCGCTAAAGACGCCGCCCGGCTGATCAATGGATAGGTTTGACCGAATCCCAAATCTCAAATTTCAAATCTGAAATTCGTTTCCTCATGCCCATCTCACCCGCTCGCGAGGCGGCCCTTTACATCCTCGAGCGCGTTGAAGCCGGTCAAAGTTTTGCCGTGGACCTGCTTCAATCTCCGCGCGTCTCCCGCCTGAAGGACGCCGACCGGCGGCTCACCACCGAGCTGGTCATGGGCGTGCTCCGCTGGCGGGGTGACCTCGATCTCGAGATCGAGAAGCTCTCCGCGAAGCCGCTCTCGTACTTTGATCCTGAGGTGGTTGAGGTCCTGCGGCTGGGTATCTACCAAATCCGGCATCTGGAAAATATCCCCGCGCACGCCGCCGTCTACGAATCCGTCGAGATGGTGAAGGCCGCGCGCAAACGGTCAGCGGCAGGACTGGTCAACGCGATCCTGCGGAAGTGCAAACGGTCTCCTTTCGAACCTGGGACCGCCGGAGCGGCCGCGGAATACCTGGAGAGGGCGCGCCTCTCCATTCCCTCGTGGATCCACGAGCGCTGGCAACAAAATTTTGGCGATGCGGAGGCAGACTCCGTTACCTTGGCCAGCCAGTCCGTGCCTCAGACTTGCCTGCGCGCATCGGGTAGCCATTTTTCACGCGAGGCGCTGCGACAGGAGTTGGAAGAAGCCGGGGTGCAAACAGAACTAGGCGCCTTTGGGGAGCGCGCATTGCGGGTAAAGTCTGGCAACGTGCTTTCCACGGCGGCCTGGCGCGAGGGGCGTGTGGCGATTCAGGATGAGGCGTCGCAACTGGTGGCGGCGCTTATCAGACCAGAGCCAGGCCAGCGCGCGCTCGATTTGTGCGCCGCCCCAGGCATCAAAGCCGGGCAGATTGCGGATGACATGCGCGAAGGAACGCATGTGGCTTGCGACCGCAGTCTCCGCCGGCTGCGAACCATGGAGAAGATCACGCGCGACCCGTGGCCCAAGGCGGTCGCTCGCCATGTGGTCCTTCTCGACGCAACGCACCCTTTGCCCTTTGCCACGCTCTTTGACCGGGTGCTCGTGGATGCGCCTTGCTCGGGCACAGGCACGCTTGCGCGCAACCCCGAGATCAAGTGGCGTCTCCGGCGCGAAGACATTTTGCGGTTGGCTGGCGAACAATTGCGCATTCTTCAAAATGGCTTGGACGCTCTCGCTCCGGGCGGTAGACTTGTCTACTCCACCTGCTCGCTCGAGCCCGAGGAAAACGAACAAGTGGTTGCCAAAGCTCTTGCGGGTCGCCATGGACACAACCAGGTGCGCGGCGATGAATTACAACGTGAGTTCCCGGAGCTCGCGGGATTGTTTGATGGCGGTGGCGCATTTCACACCCGCCCAGGGGAGCAGCCCCTCGACGGCTTCTTCGCAGTTGTGATCGAGCGTGTGTAAGAATAGGCGTGTCCAAATTACGTTCTGAACCTTTGGACGCCACCTGCGGCTTCGTAGGGGCGCTGCTTGGCCGCTCAGCTAGATTGGACAGCCCTGCGTGTGGAGAGGAGGTGGAATGATTCACGAGATTTTTCCCGTCGGAGTGCTGGCC
>JBOGJX010000050.1:0-11935 GCA_050745285.1 Terriglobia bacterium | reverse complement strand
GCGTTTGTGTACACGCTGCCTTTCGGCGCTGGCAGGAAGTGGGCTAACACGGACCGCGCTGCGAGAGCGATCCTGGGCGGCTGGCAAACCAACGGCATTCTTACGGGCATGTCAGGCACACCGTTGTTCCCAAGCCAGACCGGTCAGTACATCAACACACCTTTCACGGGCCAGGTTCCGGACTTTGCCGGCAGATTGACCATGACCAAGGGCACAGTACCTGGCCAGCAGTGGTTCAACACGACGGCCTTTACCCCGAATCAAACAGGCAACATCGGAAACGGCGGAAGAGGCCTATCGTGGTTGAGAGGGCCGGGACTGGCGCAACTGGATTTCAGCGCCTTCCGTAACTTCAAGCTCAGCGAGCGCTTTAAGCTGGAGATGAGGCTCGAGACGCTGAATTTCACCAACACGCCCCACTGGAATAATCCGAACATGAGCTGCTCCATCGTCAACGGTGTGTGCGGAGGAAACTTCGGGCAGATTACCGGAGCGTTTGGCCAGCGGATCATCCAGTTGGGAGCTCAACTTAGCTTCTGATGCCAGTGGATTGTCATGCTGGCGCGTAGGGGCGGGGCTTGCCCCGACCCAAAGGCTGTAGGCTGTAGCGCAGAGTTTTGCCTTTAACACTCTGCATTGCAAGGTCGTATATTCTAGTTTTTTCAACAAGCTTTCCGGGCTACCTCCGCCCGCTTGTCGTCACCCCCGCGAAAGCGGGGGTCCATTGCTTTGGATTCCCGCTTTCGCGGGAATGACGGCACCCAACTTGGCAGCCCTATTGCTTGCTGCCGAAGGCCGTGCTGCGCTACAGTCTCACCCTCGCATGACAAACCCCGCGAAGGTCGTTCGTAGTTTTGCTTTGCTCTGTCTATGCGGTCTCTTTCCTTGCTCCGTATTCTCCCAATCGAATAACCTGGCCGAGGCGTCGCGCCGCGCCGGGCAATTGATGGCGGCGGGAAAATACGAAGAGGCAGCCCCTATTTACCGGCAGTTGGCGCGGGCAATTCCCCATAATCCGGGCCTCAGTTTGGACCTTGGCCTTGCGCTTCACATGTCCGGGCACGAGCAGGAGGCCATCCGGGAATTCAATAAGACCCTCCAGCTTGATCCACACAATCTTCCGGCGCGCCTCTATCTTGGCTACGCTTACCTCAGCCTGGGAGATCCCGGCCACGCCCTCGAACCCCTCGAACAGGTGGTTCGCGCCGACCCCACGAACATCGACGCCAGCGAGAGCCTGGCGAACGCTTTGTTGTCACTTGGACGCTTTGACGAAGCCGCGGCGCGCTTTCGCGCCATGGTGAAGGTAGAGCCTGCCAGCGCGGCGGCCTGGTACGGACTGGGACGCTCGTATCAATCGCTTTCCCAGCATTCTTACGAGGAGTTAGGAAAAATTGCTTACGGCTCGGCCTACTGGCTGGCGCTGGTGGCGGAGGCCAACACCAAGGCCGGAAAGTACAGCAGCGCGTTCTATTTGTACCATCAGGCGCTGGCGAAAATGCCGGGCTTGCCGGGGATTCACGCCGGGCTTGCCACGATCTATGCGCAGACGGGACATGCCGATTGGGCCAAGACCGAAAAGGCGCGCGAGCGCGCGGCGCCCCCGCCAGACTGCGCGCGGAGAGCCACCGAATGCGCCTTTCTGGCGGGACACTACGACCAGGTGATCGCGGTCGCGGGCAAATCGCCTGAAACGCTCTACTGGAAATCCAAGGCGTTCGATCAGCTCGCGCTTCGGGCGCTTCTCCGGCTGGGCGACTTCCCTTCCTCGCCCCAACTCCATGAACTCCTCGCGGAGACTCACGAAAAGGCGCGCGACTATCCGGTGGCCATTCAAGAATGGCGGAAGGCTTATCAGCTCTCCCATCAGGACCCGCAGATCGGAAAGCGTCTGGCCGTCGATCTGCTTCAAACCCACGACAATCAGGGCGCGGAACAGTTGCTTAAAACCATACTCGGAGAGCAGCCGAACTCGGCGGAAGTAAATTACCTGATGGGATACGCGCTGCTGAACCGGCAGAAGCCGGCGGGCGCCATTCCGTATCTGGCAAAATCGCTGCGCCTTGATCCCACCATGCTGAAGGCGCATGGCGAGTTGGGGCGGGCCTATCTGCAGGCTGGGCAAAGCGCAAAGGCGATTCCTCAGCTCAAGGCGGCCTTATCGCTAGATGCTGACGGCAGCCTGCACTATCAGCTCGCCCGGGCCTATGCGGCCACAGGACAAACTGCGCTTGCCCAACCGATGCTCAAAGCTTACCAGCAACTTCACCAGGCGGACGAAAAACAGGCCCAGGAATTGAAGCAGACAGTACGTGTAACCCCGCCCTGACGGTTTTGTGTAGCGCAGAGTTTTGCCTCTCGTGAACATCGAGGAACTGATTGGCTGCGACATTCCGCAGGGTCTGCACGCGGCCGCTGGGCCAGCGGATTTCAACTTCGGGGATTGTCTTTTGATTCCCAAGTCCAAAATGCACGCCAAAGTGGCTGGAGGATGCGTAGCCCACGGCCGTGGTCATATGGTTCGACTGATGGCCAATGCGGATTCGCGCGCCGATGCCGTCGCGGTTACTCTTGCTTCCGCTTAGCCTGAAGACGATCCAGTTGTTTTCATCGGGGCTGACATTCTGCCAGAGTTCCGCCGTGCCGCCGAGCGAAGAAGTGACCACGTCAATCTTCCCATCCTGGTTGAAATCGGCAAACGCCGCGCCACGGTGCGCGGCGGCCACTTGAAAGTCGGCGCCCGCTTGCATGGAGCCGTCAATAAACGTGCCGTCATGCGCGTTAATAAAAATGCTGTTTGGCTGCTTGTAGCTCGTGGCCTGCTCAAAGAAATGCACGTTGCTATCCACGTGCGAGTTGGCGGTGAAGAGGTCTTTCCAGCCGTCATTGTTGAAGTCAAAGAAACCGTTGGCCCAGCCGCTTCGGGACGCGCTCAGCATAGAGAGGCGGCTGGCAAAGGTCGCGTCTTCAAATAGGCCGTGCCCCAGGTTGCGGTATAAAGGAAATGTTTCGTGATTGAGATCGGTCACAGCAATATCCGGCAAGCCGTCATTGTTGTAATCGCGGAAATCCACTCCCATGTTGGAAACCGGCTCGCCGCTGTTCAACAGGGCCACGCCCGCAAGCAGCCCAACCTCCTCAAACGTTCCATCCCCGCGATTGTGGTAAAGGAAATTCGCCTGATTATCATTGGTCACGAAGACGTCCATGAAGCCATCGCCATCGTAATCCGCAAACGCCAGACTCATCCCGCGCCCGATGTGCTTTCCCACTCCCGACGCTTCCGTGACGTCTTCAAACGTTCCGTCGCGCCGGTTTCTGTAGAGAGTGCAGGGGAGGCCGTCCAGGTATCTAGGATGGCAGTAGGCGCGGATGTTCCGCTCGCGGTCGCCGCAAAACCGGTTGTCTGAAACCGACCACTTGGCGTAATTCACCACCCAGAGATCCAGCCATCCGTCGTTGTCGTAATCGAACCAGCCTGCCGCAACAGACCATTTATCGCTCTTGATTCCCGCTTTCCCCGTGATGTCTTCGAACTTTCCGTTACCCAGATTGCGATAGAGGATGTTGTGAAACACGCCGGCGACAAAAAGATCTACGCGACCGTCGTTGTCGTAGTCGGCGGCCGCGGCGCCCATGGAGTAACCCGCGCCGGCGACTCCAGCCTCAGCGGTCACATCGGTGAATTTCCAGTTGCCTTCGTTGCGATAAAGCCGGTTGTAATACTTCGCTGAGTCCTTCTGAAGCGATGGGATTGAAGCGCCGTTGGTAAAAAAGATGTCGGTCGATCCGTCCCCGTTGTAATCAAACGCCGCGATGCCACCGGCCATCGTCTCGATCATATGCTTTTCGGGGGTTGGATTGTTGTTGAGAACAAAATCCAGGCCTGAGGCTTGCGCGGCATTGCGGAATCGTACTGGCGCGACCGGGTCACCCGATGCGATCAGGGCGCGAGCCGCCGTGGGAATGGCGGACGCTCCCAACATTCTTCCAAGGAAATTGCGGCGGCTGATTGGGACCATGAAACGTTGACCTTCGAATTCTCGCGGCGGAATGCCGATTTGTAGCGCAGAGTTTTAAAGGCAAAACTTTGCGCTACCCGCTCCGCCTTCGTAGGGGCACTGCACCAACCATGCCCCACTCGAAGTGCTATTATGGGCTTGCGGTTTCTTGAGCGTCAACGATTTTGGCGTGCTTCCCGTAGTCACCAAAACACAGGTTAACTGGAATTTTGGACAACAACAGCGCAACATTGCGGTACACTTTACACTTTGCCATGGAATCTAGCGAAAAGGAGCTTTAGGAATGAAACTAGTAACATACACAGCCGGGAAGCAATTGCGCGTGGGCGTGGTCGAGGGGAAGAGCGTGGTGGACGCGCGCGCCGCGGTGGAGCTGGCCAAGGGCCGCAAGGGACCGAAGGCGCTCTATAGCAATTCCCGGTTCAAGCAAGCGGCAGCGACCCTCGCCGATGCCGGCGCCGCGCCGCGGGAGATGATGGACGCGCTCGGGCGCGGCGGCGAATGGCTAAGGGCGCTCAGCGTGGTCACGAAGAGTCTCAGTAAGGAGTTCGGCAAGGAACTTAAAGGCCGGGTGAGCGCCGCATCCATGGGATTGATCATGCCCCTTGCATCGATCCAGCTCCGGGCGCCGATCGCGCGGCCCGGCAAGATCACCTGCGTGGGCCTCAACTACGCCGACCACGCGCGCGAACAGGGCATTGAGCCGCCCACTTCGCCGATATTTTTTCTGAAGTCCGGCAATACCATTTCAGGACCCGGCGACCCCATCGTGCTGCCTCCGAATTCTGATCAGGTGGATTTCGAAGCGGAGTTTGCTGTGGTTCTAGGCAAACCCGGCCGCCGTATCTCGGAAGAGCATGCCTATGAGCACGTGGCCGGATACATGATCCTGCACGATGTGACGGCGCGCGACATGCAGCACGGGGACAACCAATGGTTTCGCGGCAAGAGCTGCGACACCTTCGCGCCCACCGGCCCATGGATTGTGACCAAAGATGAAGTACCCGATCCGCACTATCTCAATATTTCCTGCTCGGTTAACGGCGTGACCATGCAGGATTCGAACACCAGCAATCTGATTTTCAAAGTGCCTTACCTGGTCAGTTACCTATCGCAATCGACTACGTGGGAAACAGGTGACCTGATTTCCACCGGCACGCCGCCCGGAGTAGGCGTGTTCCGCAAGCCGCCCATTTTCCTGAAGACGGGTGACAGCGTCAGCGTCACAGTAGAAAAACTGGGAACGCTCACAAACCCCGTGGTTGGGCCGGAGTAAAAAAGCTATCAGCTTTCAGCTATCAGCAAGCGGCGGTCTCTGGCCGGTGGTTTCTGCTTTTATGCAGTTCACCGGCCAGCCGCCGCAGGCTGATAGCTGATTGCTGAACGCTTCTTTGAAGGAGATCACCATGCGAACATCCATCACGCGAAGAGAATTTCTAGGCGCGGCGCTCATCGCCGCGCCCCTCCTAGGACTTTCCGCTTCTGCCATGGCAAAGTCCCGTCTGCCTTTCAGGCTCGGAATCATTACTGATGAAATTTCCGATGACCTGGACCAGGCCCTGAATTTCATTGCCAATTATTCCCTGCCCGGCTGTGAGCTACGGGACATGTGGGGCAAGAACATCATGGACAGTTCGCAAGCGGATCTTACCCACGCGCGCCACTTGATCCAGGACTATAACCTTAAGGTCAGCGACATCGGCTCGCCCATTTTCAAATACAATTTGCCGCAAATGCCCGTGCGGCCGGAAAAACAAGGTCAGGGATTCGGAGCGGCATTCACGGAGAAGGATAGCGACAAATTACTGCTGAAATCGTTTGACCTGGCGCATTACTTCGGGACGAAAAAAGTGCGCGTGTTCAGCTACTGGCGCGTAAAGGAACCGGACAAGGCCTACCCCTACGTCCGCGACCGCCTCGCCAAGGCGGCGGAGCTGGCGGGCAAAAACGGCATCCTGCTGGTCCTCGAAAATGAGTTCGAATGTAATATTGGAACCGGCAAGGAACTGGGCCGCATCCTGCGCGATATCAATTCGCCACACCTTCGCGGCAACTGGGATCCGGGCAACGCTGCCCTTCTTCACGAAATCCCCTACCCAGACGGCTACAACGCTGTGGCCGGACTCTTCGCGCACATGCACGTGAAAGACGTGCGGAAAGACCCCTCCACCGGACGCCTGGTTTGGGCGCCCGTGGGCGGCGGATTCATCGATTGGAAGGGGCAGATCAAGGCCGTGCTCGACCGTCCCTATCGAGGGACCATGTCTCTCGAAACGCATTACCGCCGTGCGGACGGCAACCGCATCGAGAGCACGCGCGAGTCGCTGCTGGGCCTGCTGAAAATCATCCACGAAGAACAGGCCTGAGTGGGGAACGGGAAATTGGGAATAGGGCGTAGCGCAGAGTTTTGCTTTTAAAACTCTGCGGCTTTTTTGTTGTAACGCGGCCTTTGACCACAAGCGGGCGGCTGTCATTCTGAGCGAAGCGAAGAATCTGCTTGTCCTGGACCGACGCCTGAAAAGCAGATTCTTCGCTTCGCTCAGAATGACATGTTCCCCAAGCCCCGGCGGATGGCGTCCCCTACAATTTAACCAAGGCAACTCACAACCTGCATGTCTGAGTCATCGGAAACACGAACCATTCTGCCCGCCGGGCGGCTTGCCGGCGTCCTGCGTCTGCCAGGCGATAAATCCATCTCTCACCGCTACGCGATGCTCGGCGCAATCGCCGAGGGCGCAACAGAAATCAACGGATTTGCATCGAGTGCAGATTGCCAGAGCACGCTCGATTGCCTGCGCGGACTGGGCGTTCCTATCCACCGTGAAGGCGGCGCCGTCTCCATCGAGGGGCGTGGGATCAACGGCCTTCGCGCGCCTTCAGCGCCTCTCGACGCCGGTAATTCCGGCTCAACCATGCGCATGCTATCTGGCCTTCTGGCTGGTCAGTCCTTCAAATCGCGCCTGACCGGCGACGCCTCGCTTTCGCGGCGTCCCATGAAGCGCATTATCGAGCCGCTCACGCAAATGGGGGCGCGCATCACCGCGGCGGAAGGCGGCCTGCCTCCGCTCGATATCGAGGGGCGAGAGCTCAAGCCCATCCACTACCAACCGTCCGTCGCCAGCGCCCAGGTGAAGACGGCGGTCCTCTTCGCAGGATTGCTGGCTCCCGGGACAACCTCGGTCTATGAGCCGGTTGCTACGCGCGATCACACGGAGATTGTGCTGGCGCAAATGGGCGCGGCGCTCACGCACGCGGACGGGTTGATCACCCTGACCGGTCCGGCGCGATTGAAAAGCCTTCAGGCGCTGGTTCCCGGTGACATTTCCTCCGCCGCGTTTTTCCTTGCCGCCGCGCTGCTCGTTCCAGGATCAAGCCTGATTCTGGAGAACGTGGGACTCAATCCAACGCGGTCGGCCGTGGCTGGCGTCCTCACGGCCATGGGCGGACAACTCAGGACGTTCAACGCGAAGATAGAGAATGGCGAACAGGTGGGCGATATCGAAGTGCGGCACAGCCGGCTCGAAGGCGGAGAGATTCCTCTCGAGGTCATTCCCAATCTAATTGACGAGCTGCCGGTGCTCTCTGTGCTCGGCGCCCAAACGCGGCAAGGCCTCTGGTTCCGGGGCGCTTCAGAGCTGCGGGTGAAAGAGAGTGACCGCCTGGCAGCGGTGGCGCAGAACCTGCGCCGGATGGGCGCTGAGGTGGAGGAATTCCCGGACGGCTTGCGCGTGGCCGGCCAGCAAACACTCCGCGGCGCGGAGGTCGATAGCTTTGGCGACCATCGCATCGCCATGGCCTTTGCCATTGCGGGGCTGATTGCTCAGGGCGGGGTTAGCATCCGCAACGCCGGGTGCGTCAACATTTCATTCCCAGAATTTTTCGACATGCTGGAGCAGGTCAGGGTTTGTCCTTAACATTACAAGGTTAAGTTCGATAGCGGCGTGTCAGGGCACGGCTTTAGCCGTGCCAAACCAGGATCTAAAAGATCGACGGCTTTAGCCGCTGAGGGCATCAGGGGCTAACGCCCCAGGGATCAAGGGAAGGCGCACCGCGCGGCATGGCTAAAGCCATGCCCTGACACAGCGGTAACACGACTTAACCCAGTATCCCTAAACGGATGCTGAAAAGGTGTTTGGAAGGGCGGGGTTTCAACCCCGCCGGAAAGAAAGCAAAAACAACTCTTTCATTTTCTCTATCGCGTTCTACGGCACGGCTAAAATCGCGCCCTTCCGGTGCATGCAAAAGCGCTTTTCAGCATCCTCACCTAAACGGCAGTCATGAGCCGCGCTGTAGCGGTCAACCGTTTTCTCAGACCGGCAAAACACGAAGAGCTGAGTGGTGCATTCTATTCCCGCTCATCCAGAGACTTCCCTCAGCTTGCCAGTTTTCACATCGTAAATGAAGCCTCGTACCGGAATGCTCTTTGGAATCCAGGGATGAGATCTTACTTTCTGGACCTGTTCGCGCACATCTTCCTCGAGGTTGCTGAATGCGTAAAAGCGGCCGGGAGCGACCGCGGCGGCTCCCGTTTGTTTTCGGAGTTTGGAAATGAGATCCTCTTCCTTAAATGTCAGCATCCCGCAATCCGTATGGTGGATAAACATGAATTCCTGGGTACCGAGCAAATGCTGCGAAATGATCAGTGACCGGAGAGCGCTTTCATCCGCAATACCGCCCGCGTTGCGGATGATGTGCGCTTCACCTGCCTTCAGGCCCAGGATGCGGGGAATATCGAGACGGGCATCCATGCAAGCGACCACTGCCAGCTTGCGGCCAGGAGGCATGGGGAGAAGGCCCAACGAGAAGTTTCGAGCATGCTCCTCGTTGGCCTTGACAACTTCATCGATGATGCTCATAAATTTCCTCCAGATAGTGGTTTCGGAAAATTGGCCCTCCAAGAAGTATCGTACAGATCGTAAACCAATTCATATCGATTCTGAACCTTGTTGAGGATTACAAATTATAGTGACACCAAATGCCGTTGCAGAGAGCGCTGTCACTATAATGGATAATTCTCAATAGCCAGTGGAATATCGCTCCGGTTCTTAAACAGTTTGTTGAAAAACGTGTAGCGGCGGCTTTATGCCGCCAAGTGCGCATTGAAAGCATTAGGGTTGCGGCGATATAAAATTGCCGCTACACTCGCCAACCGGGTTTTTCAACAAACTGTTAAGAAATCGCATTCGCATTACGATACGTCTTATATGCCTTCTTAGGTTCTATTCGTTCCTCCTTGCCTTTTCGGAGTTTCGATCCTTTCCAATTGCTTCCAGGCTCGGTCATACGGCGCGGATTAAGCAGGTAATCCAGTTTTCTGCGGGTCAGAAGTTTTTCCTCAAGGCATACTTCGGGGATGGTTTTCCCGGAGGTGAGCGCCTTCTTCACAACCTGCGCAGCACGATCGTAACCCAGGACCGGGTTGAGCGCTGTCGCCAGGCCGGGCGTCCGATAAGCGTAGCGCTCGCAGACATCTCGATTCGCCCGGATGCCGGCCACACACCGCCGGGCCACCACGCGGCAAGTGTTTTTCAGAATTTCGATTGCGTGCAGAAGGTTCCACGCCATCGCTGGCATCATAACGTTCAATTCCAACTGCCCAGCCTGCACGGCCAAAGCCATCACCGTGTCACAACCCACGACCTGGAAAGCCACCATGTCCAGCAGCTCTGCCATGACCGGGTTCACCTTGCCAGGCATGATGCTTGAGCCTGGCTGCAGCGCGGGAAGGACAATTTCGCCGAGGCCTGTGACCGGCCCGCTCGAGAGCAGGCGGAGGTCGTTGGCAATGCGAATCAGTTCCAAAGCAAGATTCCGCAGCGCCCCGGAAACTGCCGCTAAAGGGAGTTGGGACTGCATCGCGGCTCGCAGGTCAGGAGCAACGAAGAGCCTTAGACCCGTTAGCTGTTTAAGCCGCCCCACCACGAGCCGCGAGAATCGAGGATGCACGTTGAGCCCTGTGCCGGCCGCGCTTCCGCCGATCCCAAGCCGCCGGAGCATCTCCGCACTGGAACGAACCTGCGCTCTTGCCTGCCGCAAGGCCTCGCTGTAGGCTGCGAGCTCCTGCCCCAAGCGAATAGGCACTGCGTCCTGCAGGTGCGTGCGGCCACTTTTAAGGATCCCATCAAATTCAACCGCCTTCTTTCGAAAAGCGTTTTCCAGCTCTTCAAGTGGCGGATAAAGCTCTTCCAGAAGCAACAGTGCGGCAAGGCGCACTGCGGTGGGAAAGGTATCATTCGTCGATTGACCAAAGTTCACATGGTCATTCGGATGGACGATAGAATGGTCTCCCAGACGAGGTTTCGATCCCTGGCGCTCCGCCAGATGGCGAATCGCGAGGTTTGCGATCACCTCGTTAACGTTCATATGAAAACTGACCCCAGCCCCCGCCTGATACACGTCAACCACAAACTGACCGTGATAGAGGCCGCGGGCAATGTCCGTAGCGCTGTGGATGATGGCCCGCCCAATGGGGCGCGGAATAAGACCTAGGCTTAGGTTGACCTCAGCGCACGCGCGCTTAAGCAGGGCATATGCATTGATCAAGATAGGATGGGCTCTGAATCCACTGATGGGGTAGTTCTGAACAGCGCGCGCGGTCTGAGCGCCATAGAAGGCGTCTGCCGGGACCTTCACACTGCCCAGTGAATCCACCTCGATTCGAGTTTTCATGGTTCACTCTCAGCAGCCAGCCCGGAGCTCCAGGCGTCCGCCGCCACATCGCGTTCCTCAGCTATAGCTTAGGAGGTTTCTCTTGAAGTCACAAACACTTTGGTCCCACTGCTACGCCCACGTTCTGCGGGTGCTTTCCTCCCGTAAACCTGCGCAAAAAGGAGCTCATAAAATTCCTCTTGTTTCCAGCCAAAGAATGGCAGATACTCCCCTAAACGTATGATGTCGCTTAAACGGGAGAGATCGAGCGATCTGGTCCAAGGCACGCTGGACATGCTGATCCTGAAGACGCTCGCGCGCGGGCGTGCTCACGGCTATGCCGTCGCCGAATCCATCCACCAAAAATCGGAAGATATACTTCGCGTTGACGAGAGTGCGCTTTATCCGGCATTGCATCGGCTGGAATTGCGTGGTTTGCTGGCCTCCGATTGGGGAGTTTCGGAGAACAATCGCCGGGCGAAGTATTACCGGCTCACCCCCTCCGGGCGCCGGCATCTCGATGCTGAATCGGCCCATTGGGACCGGATGACGGCGGCGATTGGTCGCGTTATGGAAACGGGGTGAAGCGCAGAGTTTTGCTTTTAAAACTATGCGGCTTTTGATTGGAACCAGGGGAAAGCTTTTTGATTGGAACCAAGGAGAAGCCGCAGACTTTCAACAGCAAAAGTCTGCGCTACGGGCGTTTGACCGGCCCGGACGAGAAACCGCAGAGTTTTAAAAACAAAACTCTGCGCTACATCTCCCGGCGGCACGCGCGGTCCACCAACCAATGGGACAATCCTTCGATATTGTTGCGATTCATAGGCCTGAATCAAATTTTAGATGCGGCCACTGGCCAGGTGCTGGATGTGTTTTCGCTCTCCCCTCGCGCGTTCCGTAAGGTAGACACCCAGCAGGATCAAAGCTCCGCCGAATATGACCGTGACAGAAATCTTTTCTCCCAGAAGCCAGATGCCCATCAGGGCAGCCATCACCGGCTGAAGGTAGGCAAACGCAGCTACGTTTGAGGCGGAAAGTTTCTGCAAGGCGAAGGCGTAAATGAGATATGCCACGAGAGAGCCAAAGAGCACCATATAAGCCAGTCCCCACCAGGCAGGGGAGGAAATCCGGCCCCACTGCACCTCGGCGACAGAACGAGCGCAAAAAGGAATCAGTAAAATCGCTCCTAGCCCGAAAACGAGGGCGTTCAGCGTGAGCGGATCGAAGCAATCCGCAACTTTCTTCATCAAAATAGTGTAGTAAGC
>JBOGJX010000049.1:0-4087 GCA_050745285.1 Terriglobia bacterium | reverse complement strand
GGTCACAAGGTGGATGAGACCATCGCTCGCGTGCGCCACTCGATTCCCGGCGTCACGTTGGTTTCGCCGCCGCCCCATCACGACATTTACTCCATTGAAGACTTGGCGCAATTGATCTACGACCTCAAGATGGTGAACGCCCAGGCCCGGATTTCGGTGAAGCTGGTGGCCGAGGCGGGCGTGGGCACGGTGGCGGCGGGCGTGGCCAAAGCGCACGCGGACGTGATCCTGATCAGCGGCTATGACGGCGGCACGGGCGCCTCACCGGTCAGCTCCATCCGCCACGCGGGCATCCCGTGGGAGCTCGGCCTTTCCGAAACGCAGCAGGTGCTGGTGATGAACGACCTTCGCAGCCGCGTGCGCCTGCAAGTGGATGGCAAGCTCCAGACGGGACGTGACGTGGCGATCGCGGCGCTCCTGGGCGCGGAGGAATTCGGTTTCTCCACCGCTCCGCTCATCGCCATGGGCTGCATCATGATGCGCAAGTGCCACCTGAACACGTGCCCGGTGGGCGTGGCCACGCAAGATCCCGAACTGCGCAAAAAGTTTACCGGCCAGCCCGAGGACGTGATTAACTTTTTCTTCTTTGTTGCCGAAGATTTGCGCCGCGTGATGGCTTCGCTTGGCTTCCGCAAACTGGACGAAATGGTGGGCCGCGTGGATTGCCTTGTGCAGCGCAAGGACGTGGATCACTGGAAGGCGAAGGGCATCAACCTTGCTTCGATTCTCTACAACCCGCCCGTGCCGAACCACGTGGGGCGCCGCTCGCACGTGAGCCAGGATCATGGCATTGAGAAGTCGCTCGACGTCAGCCTGATCGATCACGCGCGTGAAGCGATTGAGAGCCGCGCGCCGGTTTCACTGCAACTACCTGTCCGCAACGTGCACCGGTCCGTAGGCGCCATGCTGAGCGGCGAAATCGCGCGGCGCTACGGCGCCGAGGGCCTGCCGGAAGATACGTTGCGAATTCAGTTCACGGGTTCGGCGGGGCAGAGTTTCGGCGCGTTCCTGGCGCAGGGCGTTACGCTTCGCCTCGAAGGCGAAGCCAACGACTACGTGGGCAAAGGCCTCTCCGGCGGGCGGCTGATTATCTATCCACCGCGCGAATCGGAATTCGTGGCGGAGGAAAACATCCTCGTCGGCAACGTCTGCCTCTATGGCGCGACCAGCGGCGAAGTTTTTTTCAATGGTATGGCGGGCGAGCGCTTTGCCGTGCGCAACTCCGGCGCGACGGCGGTGGTGGAGGGCGTTGGCGACCACGGCTGCGAATATATGACTCGCGGCTTGGTGGTGGTGCTCGGCAAGACAGGGCGCAACTTCGCCGCCGGCATGACGGGCGGCGTCGCCTACGTGCTCGACGCGGCGGGCGATTTTGGGGCGGTCAAGTGCAACCGCCGTGAAGTGGACCTCGAACCGGTCGCGGACCCGGAAGATATTGAAACCTTGCAGCAATTGATCGCGCGCCATGGCGAATACACCGGAAGCCCGCAGGCACGGTGGATTCTGGATAACTGGGATTCGACGCTCCCGAAGTTCGTCAAGATATTTCCGCACGAATACAAGCGCGTGTTGGGCATTCCGCGCTCCGCCGCAACGGTAAATGCGTAGGGGCGCTGCTTGCTGCGTCCTGGAGAATCGTTTCCGAAATATTGTAGCGGTAGCCACGGTTAGTGCGGTCCTGACCGTGGGCTTTGCCATAGCGTTGGAAGGGCATGGCTTTAGCCGTGCCCTTCCGGGACCTGCACGAATTGGGTGGCTGTTTATGGGCAAAATCACGGGTTTCAAAGAATACGCGCGCGCGACCCCCACGCGCCGCCCGGTGGCGGAGCGGGTCAACGACTTCTTCGAAGTCTACCAACCCTTCCCTGAGGATCAGGTACGCACGCAGGCGGCGCGCTGCATGGATTGCGGCATCCCGTTCTGCCACACCGGCTGCCCGGTGAGCAATATTATTCCCGATTGGAACGATCTGGTCTATAAGGACCGCTGGAGGGAAGCGCTTCGCATCCTGCATTCCACAAACAACTTTCCCGAATTCACCGGGCGCATCTGCCCCGCGCCGTGCGAGGCCGCGTGCGTGCTCGGCATCAACGAGCCGCCGGTCGCCATCAAGCTCGTTGAGAAGACCATCGTCGAACGCGGCTTTGCTGAGGGCTGGATCGCGCCCGAGCCGCCCGCCGTGCGCACCGGCAAGCGCGTTGCGATTGTAGGATCGGGCCCGGCGGGGCTTGCGGCGGCGCAGCAATTGAACCGCGCCGGGCATGCTGTGACCGTGTTTGAAAAGTCAGACCGCGTGGGCGGCCTGCTACGCTACGGCATCCCGGACTTTAAGCTGGAAAAAAACATTGTCGAGCGCCGCCTCGAACAAATGATCGCCGAGGGCGTGCGCTTTGAAACGTGCGCGCACGTGGGCGCGAACGTTCCGGTGGAAGACCTGCGGCGGGATTATGACGCTCTGCTGCTCGCGGGCGGCGCGGAGCAGCCGCGTGATCTGGCGGTCCCTGGCCGCAAGCTCAAGGGAATCCACTTTGCCATGGAGTTCTTGCCGCAGCAGAACAAGCGTAACGCGGGCGATAGCGTAAACAATCAGATTCTGGCGACAGGCAAGAACGTGATCATCATCGGCGGCGGCGATACGGGCGCCGACTGCCTCGGCACGACGCACCGCCAAAGGGCGAAATCGGTTCAACAATTTGAGATTATGCCCACGCCCCCGGCCGAACGCTCACCGCTCACGCCGTGGCCGCTTTGGCCGCTGCAATTGCGCGTGGAAAGCGCGCATGAAGAGGGCGGCATCCGCAACTGGGCCGTGAACACTGCGAAGTTTACCGGAGATGAGAACGGCAGCGTAAAACTGCTGCACGGCGTCCGCGTGGGTCCGCCGCCCAAGTTTGAGGCAATGCCCGGCAGCGAATTCACCATGGAAGCGGAGTTGGTGCTGCTGGCCATGGGTTTCACCGGCCCGGTGAAAAATGGAATGATCGAGCAGCTTGCTCAAACGGGTCTCAAACTCGATCAGCGCGATAACATCGCGACGGACGCGAATTATATGAGCTCGGTTCCCGGCATCTTTGCCGCCGGTGACATGCGCCGCGGCCAGTCGCTTGTCGTCTGGGCCATCAGCGAAGGCCGCAAAGCCGCCCGCTCAATCAATCTACACCTCTGTGGCTCAACCCACCTCAAGTAGCCGGCATTTGGTCCGCGCGGCGCGGGCACCCGCTGTACGACTGCATTCCTGCTGCGGCGATTTAGACCTCATTCTTTCCTATCCATTTGTTTTGCTCGCGGTCAAAAACGTAGTAGTCGAATTTCGATCCTCTGGCTGCTAGCACTTGGGTAAAGATCCAGCGCTGGCGATCGGGATCCCATCGAAGACTTATCCAATGAGCGTCCTTTGAAGGTGCATCCTCCAATCCATGCGCGAGATATTCGTCGAGCTTCTGAAAGTACGGCTTGGCATCGCTCCATCCCAACAACGATTGGGCCTCAATGCTGACCCGAACCTCTATGTCTGTCCAAATGACATGAAGTCCGACCCCAGGCGGTACGCGCTTGCGATACTTCAGGCACGCCCTCAGCGAATCGCGGAGATGATTTCCGAGCTCGTCCAACGATGGGCCGAGTACCTTCTTCAGGGCCCATGACACGCCGACGATTACCGTAAGAACGATGTACTGGATAGACGGTTCAGATAGGTGCAGAGTCAAGTTGACATCCGGGCGATTGCTCGCGGGGAAAGCCTCAACCATCGCCTGGCGAGCTTCGACGTCCGAGTACGTTTCGAGATCTAGACTAAGGGTAAGCTTGAGATTGGAGGGAAGGGATTCCATTGTCCTCTTATTTATTTGGCGGGGGCGGGCGCAGACATTTTTCCTGATCCTGGCGGGAAGGAGCCTGCCACCACTACGCCGGAACTTCGACGTAGGTCGAGTAGGCGTGGGGTTCGGGTAGGGATAGTCCTTCGAGGCGCATTCCTTCCAGGTGGAACTCGATGGCCTCACGCATATTCTTCTCAGTTTCCTCGAGCGTACGACCCGTGGATACGCAGCCGTCTAAATCCGGTGAATACGCCGAGTACCCCGCGCCA
>JBOGJX010000048.1:0-14045 GCA_050745285.1 Terriglobia bacterium | reverse complement strand
CGCTGGCCGTGCCCTTCCGCTGTTTTGACCGGAATTTTCGGAGCAGACCCCATGCGCCTGCGGAGCACCTCTTCGCATGAAAATAGCGTAGGGGAGCTGCTTGCTGCGCCTGAGGGCACGTCATGGCGTGCCCCTACAAAGAACGTCTCAACCCATGTATTTTCAGAGGTCCGTTTGGCTATTTTCACGGCGGCTCGCAGAAAAAGCCTGCGGGCGTGTCATTCTGAGGAGAGCGCCGCCGTGTCCGGCGAGGAATCTATATATTTTCCGATTGTGGTCCCGGAGGCTGCGTAGAGTACGTGGGCCTCGATGTTCACAAAGGAGATTGCATGATTCGACGTCTACTGATGTGTGTATTCATTCTGGATGTGTTTTGTGGGGCAGCGTTCGCCAAAATCACCGTGACTTCTCGAACGGTGATCTTTATTGACCCGCGCGAGCCTGCCCCCATACAGATGGCCACGAAGGATCTGGCGTCCGATCTGCAAAAGGTATTCGGCCACCCGGCCCGAATTGTTCATCAGCTTTCCGCAACCTCGCCCGTCACGATCTGGATAGCCTTTGATTACAGTCTTCCAAAGGTGGTGGCCAGGCCCTCCGGCTGGGAGCGGTTCCGCATCCAGGCTGTGTACCGGCCGCGGGCAGGATCTCCCGCACGGCAGGCGATTGTATTAACTGGTTCGGATGTGCGCGGCACGATTTACGCGGTTTATCAATTTTCCCAGCAATTCCTGGGCATCGACCCTCTCTACTGGTGGACGGATCATCCGCCCGAGCGGCAGTCGCAGGTTTTCGTGCCCGATGGCTATGCCGAGACGCAAGCACCCGCGTTCCGCTACCGCGGTTTTTTCATTAATGACGAGGACCTGCTTACCGGATGGAGATCAGGCATTCCCGACGGGGCAGACATTTCTCTGAAAACCTGGAATCGCATCTTCGAAGCCATCCTGCGCCTCAAGGCGAACATGGTGATTCCGGGCACGTGGATCTTTCCGTACGAGCCGCAGATTAAAGCCGCCGAAGAAAGAGGATTAGTTGTCTCCCAGCACCATGTTAACGTTCTCGGGCTTGACACTTACCGCTGGCCAAAGGATAAACCGTACTCTTTCTCGAACTTTCCAGACATATTCGAGGCCGCGTTAAAGCGCTCAATTGAAGAATATCCGAAGAATGCGGAAATCATCTGGAGCGTGGGATACCGCGGACAAAATGATTATCCCTTCTGGATGGTGGATAAGAATGCGCCTACGACCGCCGCAGGAAGGGCGCATGTGATTCAGGAAGCGATCGGCAAAGAGATCGAAGTCCTTAAACAACAACACCCCCATCCCCAGATCATCCTGAACGCCTGGGCGGAAGCCGCGCCCTTTATTCGCCAGGGTTTGCTCAAGGTCCCTGCCGGGGTCACTTTGGTATGGCCCGACGACGGACACGGAACGATTCAGGACCGGGGCGAGATCAGCGCGGGCGAGGGCATTTATTACCATACGGCGATGATCGACTGGCGCTCGAACAATTTTAGCGAGCTGGTCCCGCTCGAGAGAATCCGGCACGAGCTTGGAAGGGCTGCGAAAGCGGGCGCCACGGACTATCTCATCGTCAATACATCAAGCCTGCGTCCCGTTGTGATGACGAGCCGCGCCACCATGGAGCTCGCCTGGAATCCGAAGCCGTGGATCGAGAATACCCCCGACGAAGCCTCGGCGTATCTTAACCAATGGGCTGGTGAGGAATTCGGTGAAAAGGCGGCGGGCGCGCTCGATAAATACTATCAGGCGTATTTCCAGGCGCCAGCGAAGTACGGAACGGCAGACGACGCTCTGATGGGCGACCAATTCTATGAGATCATGTCGCGGTTCATTCTCGTCCAGCTCAGCCAAGGGAATACGAATTCTCCCTTTCGCCGGTTCGGCATGCCGGGAAGCCCGACCGTCGTACAGTTCGCCGCTAATTTGGAGAGCGCCTGCAGGGAGGCTGTCCCTCGATGGAAAAATACCATGCAATTGGCCGATGCGGCGCGAAGTCTCGTCCCGCAAGACCGCCAGCAGTTTTTCCAGGCCAGTGTGCTAACCCAGGTGGGAATTAACCTGCATGGGAACCTGATGCTGATGGACGTTGCCAAGGCAGCGCAAACCACTTCGACGGCGGACCGGATTAACCTAATCAACTCGGCCCTTCAAGAGGGTGAACAGATTCAGAAATCGCTCGCTGCCGCGGACTATGGAAAGTGGGCAGGGTTTTACGCGGACGGCGACTGGCTCCTGGATGTTCCTCTGACGGTCAATCTGGAAAAGGCCTACATTCGCCAATTGGAGGGTCACGGAATGGATGAGAATGTCATGATCAGGGCCCAGGACGGCGGGTTTGCCTATTACATGATTACCGCCTATCAGGGAACACAAAAGGTGCAATTCTAACGAGGCTTCACCTCAGACCCACGAGTCGTGACGCCACCGCGAAGCGGTGGAACATGAGTAGCCGTGGGTGGAACCCGCGGAATGTGAACCACGGTCCTTCCTCTACAACCCCGGAGGGGTTGAGGTTCGTCAAATCGGCTCACAAGGCACATTAAGATCGTTTGACGTTCGGCCCCTTCAGGGCCGGCGGCCTTCTCCGTTCGTGACCGTGGGTTTTACCCACGGCTATTCATGTCGCTCCCCTTCGGGGAGCAGGAGCCGCAACCGCATGACGAAAACTTGACTCATTTACATCAAGTTCAGAACTTCAAGACTTCTAGTGTAGTGTCCAAAAATAAGCATACAAATAGTCCGGGTGGCGCACGCATGGCCGCTTTTTGCCATGTGTGCGGTTTTCAAGGGTTGCGCCATCCGCGTCTGTAGGTTGCACCTACGGCTACTCATGGTGTCCCGCTTCGCGGGACTGCTGCCGTCACTGGACCTAACGTACCCGCCACGTAAGGATAAACGCAGGAAATCAAGCAAAACCCTGAACCCCAACTTTTAGGTTGCGCACCCACATTTTGTTTTTCACTTGACTTTTCGTTCTACGGAATGCATTTTAGGCAGTTTAACCCAAGTTATTTCATTCTGAGGAGAATCCGGGTCCCATCCTAACTATGGCAGCGAACAAAAAGGTCCTGATCTGCTTCCACGACAAGTGCTTTGACGGCGCCTGCTCGGCGGCGTTTTTCACGCGATGGTATCATTCGCTCATTGACGCGAAGGCCGGGATTTCCTACCTCGGCCTCATGCACCGGGCCGGCCAGCTTTTCGAGGAAAGCATGTTTACCGGTGACGAGAACGCCATCGTCGATTTCAAGTATTCAAGCTCGGAGCGCCTTACCTGGTGGTTCGATCACCATCAAAGCGCATTTCTCAGTGAGGCGGATGCGGAACATTTCCGCAAGGACACGGGCGGCCGGAAGTTTTATGATCCCGCCTTCCGTTCCTGCACCAAATTGATCTCGCATATTGCCGGCGCGAAGTTTGGCTTCCACGCCCCGGACATGGACAATCTCGTTTACTGGGCGGACGTCATTGACGGCGCCCAATATCCGGACGCAAAAACCGCGGTGGAGATGAAAGACCCCGCCATGCGAATTACACTGGTCATTGAAGGGTCGCAGGATGCGGATTTTGTTCCGCGGCTCATTCCGCGCCTGGTGGCGCAGCCTCTTGATGAAATCGCCGCCCTGCCTCACGTTCGCGCGGCGTTTGACCTCCTTTACAGCCAGCACCTGCGGTGGATCGAGGTGATCCGCCAGCGGGCGGCGCTGAAAGATGGCGTGCTGTTTTTCGACGTCACCGATCAGAATATGGAGGGCTACAACAAGTTCATCCCTTACTATCTCTTTCCTGCCGCAGTCTATACGGTTTCCATCAGCCGGTCCGCCACGCGCATCAAAATTGGCGTGGGGAGCAGTCAATGGAATCACGCGGCGGCGCCCGCGAACTTGGCGAGCATCTGTGAACGCTTTGGGGGTGGCGGCCATGCGAAGGTGGCGGCGATCTCGCTGGCTCCGGGAGACATGGTGGGGGCACAGGAGGCGTCCCGGCAGATCGTTGAGGAGTTGAGGGCGAGCCTCCAAACCTGAGATCGGGGCGCACGGTGTTCGCCCCTTGGCTCAAAAAATAAACTTAGGAGAAAAGTCCATTACAAAGACACAAAGCAAAGAGCAAATATGAGAACACCGAAGCTGGGTTGACGGTAAACTGACCGCTTGGAATCCCAATGGACCGCCCGCATTACCCTTTATTTATGACTTTTCTTCTTGGTGTCTTTGTGCCTTTGTGATGAATTGGTTTTGTTGAAGTGTGCTATATTGCGGGGGGATGCCATCATGAATCCAAGCCGCCCTCTTGATTGCCGGTCTTGTCGCTGCGTCATCCAGATAACCCTTTTCGTTTTATTCTTTCTGGCTCTTATCGCATGGGGAGCAGCAGCGCTTCCCGTGCTTGTTTTGCCTAGTCCCGCGCAAACTGCCTCGGCGGATAAACTCACATTGCCTTCTGGCGCCATCCTATACGTGCGGCTGGATACGCCCGTGAGCACAACGTCGTCTCACGCGCACGACGCGGTTAGAGCGCGTGTGGTCCGCCAGGCGCTTGCCGGGAGTTCTGTCGTGGTGCCTCTGGGCGCGGTACTTGTGGGTAAAATCGAAAAGCTGGTGAAGAGTCCGGATCCTGGCGACCCCGCCCTCATGGACCTGCAATTTACCACCATAGAACTTCCCGGAGAGAAGCCGGCAGCCATTTCCTGCCACCTGTTGAAGATTGAAAATGCGCGCGAAAGCGTGCTCGCGGATGGGAGCATCGTGGGGGTCAAAGGAGATCAACTGCCCTCGTCATATCTTGACAGCGCGCTGGGAAAGCTGGCGCAATCCTTGCCCAGCCTGAGTTCGACCATCCAGGACATCCAGAATAAGCAGGTGGGCTCGCCGGATACTGCCATCAGCTATCCCGTTGGAACGGACATGCAGGTGGCGCTCGATAAGGAGTTCCAAGGCGATAAAATTTACCCGGCTGCGGCCGCTGATGCTCTTCCGGCCGCTGTCCTCGATGCCGTCAGCACGCTCTTACGCGATGCTCCTCAGCGGTCTGAGACTCAGGCCGGCGACCCTGGAGATCCGCTGAATCTGATCGTCATCGGTAATGAGCCGGGCATAGCGAAGGCATTTAAGGAAGCGGGATGGGTCGTGCCGGCGGTGAAGCAGAATCAGACCGTTTGGAAGACGGCACAGGCCATGATTAAGGACTTGGGATATGCGGCCGCGCCCATTTCCAACCTTTACCTCTTCCACCGGCCGCAGGACATGGCCTTCGAGAAAATGCTCAATACATTCAATATGCGTCATCACCTTCGCTTGTGGCGGTCGGAGGTAAAGACCGCGGACGGCCGTGAAATCTGGCTGGGCGCTGCGGTGCATGACACGGGAATTGATATTCATCCCGGAGTGGTTTCGCATGCCACTAGTCCCGATCTGGATCACGAGCGGGTTAAGGTGGGTTCTGATCTGCTGGTTACGGGACTTGTGAGCGCCGAGGCGCTGGTTACGCGGCCAAACCCTCTGACTCAGGGATTTACCGGAACGGGTGGCGCGTGGCACACCGATGGGAAGCTGCTGGTTATTGACCTGAAGTAGCCGTGAGACGATGGCGTGAAAGAACGTACGGCCTCACGACGGGTCCCCAAGGTTCGCAAGGGTGGCGGGTGTCTGCGATTCGGCCGGTCTTTGGCCCAACATTCGTACGCACACATCGCAAAAAGCGCGACGTGTGCGCCCCCCCGTGGGATTATTAGTCGAAATTCTGTCGGAGGCCTCTGGCCGCCGTAGTTGTCACATGGATGAATTTGTACATCTCGACGCCATAGCCCAGGCGGAACTGGTGCGCCGGAAGATGGTGAAGCCGGTTGAACTGGTTGACGCCGCTATCGCGCGCATTGAAATGCTGAATCCACGAATCAATGCGGTCATCTGCCCGCTTTTTGATCGCGCGCGGGCCCTAGCCCAGGACGAATCCAAACTTCCGCCTGGCCCCTTTCGTGGCGTGCCCTTCCTGATCAAAGACATCCTCGCCGCCTATGCTGGCGTGCCTTTGACTGCGGGCAGCGCTTTCCTGCGCGACCATACACCTGAGCATGACAGCGTCTTGGTCTCGCGGTTGAAACGCGCGGGCCTGGTCATTTTGGGCAAGACAAACACCCCGGAGCTGGGCCTGCTCCCCACCACGGAACCGCTCCTGTTCGGACCGTCGCGCAATCCCTGGAACCCGGAGAGAACCACAGGCGGATCAAGCGGTGGTTCTTGCGCGGCCGTGGCCGCACGGATGGTTCCCATGGCCCACGCCAATGACGGCGGCGGCTCGATCCGCATGCCCGCCTCTTGCTGCGGGGTATTTGGTCTTAAGCCCACACGGGGGCGCACCTCTCTTGGCCCGTTCTTGGGGGATGCTATGGGTGGCCTGGTCGTCGAGCATGCGGTGACCATCTCGGTGCGTGATAGCGCGGCGCTGCTCGACGCCACGGCGGGTCCGTCCATAGGCGATCCGTACTGGGCGTCGCCACCCACGCGTCCCTTTTTGGAAGAGATAGGCGCGCCGCCGGGAAGGCTTCGCATTGCCCTGGCGAAATCCGCTTTGACCGGCACACCCGTCCATGCCGATTGTATTCGGGCCGTCGAGGATGCTGCGAAACTTTGCACGGAACTGGGCCACGAAGTTGTGGAAGACGCTCCGGTACTAGACGGCAGGTTCGTCCTTCAGATGTTCATGGTGGTATGGGGGGCCGGTTGTGCTGCGGCGATGGACGGGGCCGCGCGCCTCATGGGGAAGCCACTGATCGCAGATCAGTTCGAGCCGCTTACCTGGGCACTTTACCAAATAGGGCGGAGTGTTTCCGGCTCGGACTACCTGCAGGCGCTAAGTGCCCTCCAGTTGATCTCCCGGAGTGTGGCGGAGTTTATGGAGCAATATGACGCCCTGCTTACGCCTGTGCTTGGCCGTCCGCCGGTGCCGCTCGGTTGGTTCGAGTCACCCCCACTCGATGGCTTCGAGGTGCAGAGCCGGATGGAGGAGTTTGCCGCCTTTACCCCTCTGTTCAATGTGACCGGACAACCCGCCATGTCTGTCCCACTCTACTGGAGTGAAGAAAAGTTGCCGGTGGGGACGCAATTCGTAGGCCGTTACGGCGGCGAGGCCGCGCTTTTCCGCCTGGCAGCGCAACTTGAGGCGGCAAGGCCTTGGGCGGGGCGCCGGCCGCCCCTGTCAGCCTTTTGCTGAGCGCAACGTCTGTCTTGACGCCGTCCATTGCGCCACAGTCTAATTAGATAAGGGGCCATTGTGAAGTAGTAGCCACGGCACGGTGCTTGTGCCTTGGGCCGTTTAAGGCAGGCGCGAAACGCCTTTGGAGTGCGGCGGCTTGCCGCCGCATTGAGCGGGCCAGCTTGCTGGCGAGCAGAGAGGGATCTCGAAAAGGCCGGGAGCAAGCTCCCGCACTCCACAGTGCGCACGGCGCGATCTAACATCTCAGCGTGGCAGAATCGGCTTTTGGCAGCTGGCTAAAAGAGTTTTTGGGGCAGACAACACCCGATGATTGATATCCATTGCCATCCCCTTTACGACACCGACGACGGCGCGAAGTCCTTTGAGGTATCGGTTGACATGCTCAACATGGCGGCCGAGGATGGCGTCACGCATCTCGTGGCGACCCCACACTGCAATTTCAGGTACCACTACGACCCTGAGGCGAACCTGGAAAAGATGGCGAAGCTTCAGGCGGCGGTAGGGGAAACGCCGCAGCTCCTGGCCGGCTGCGACTTCCACCTGTCTTATGAGAACATCCGCCACCTCACAGAGAAGGACGCGCCTTACAGCGTGAACGGCACGCAGTATCTGCTGGTGGAGTTTGACGATCACTTTATCCCCGAGCTGATGGATAATGTGTTTTATGAGATTCAGGTGGCGGGGTTCACGCCCATCCTGACTCATCCGGAACGAAACGCAGTGTGCCGGAGTAAGCTTCAGAGTGTCTACAACTGGGTCACGCGCGGATGCCTGGTGCAAGTGACCGCGCAATCCTACACCGGAGGATTCGGCTCCGAGGCCGAGAGGGCTGTCGAAAAGTTATTGGACCTCAATATGGTGCACGTCGTCGCCTCCGACGCGCACGATACCAGGCATCGCCCTCCTCTGCTTTCTCCGGCCTACCAGAAGATGGCGGAGGAGCGGGGAGAGATATTGGCAGAATTGCTTTTTGTGCAGAATCCGGGGGCGGTTATTCAGGGAAGCCCGCTGCCGCCCGGCCCCCAGCCTTCGTCGCCGGAAGGCCGGAACGGCAAAAAGTGGTGGTCATTCCTGAAGAGGTAGGGAGGCAGGGCAACGGGGCGAATGTTTGCGCGCAAAGTGAAGGTGGAAGTCCTCGATCCCGAAGGCGCAAAGCCGTGCCCCATTCCCTGGCTGGATAGCTTCTGCATGCGCAGCTTCACCGGACGCAGCGCGTTTGATGAGACTTTGCCGGCAGGAGACGGCGAGCTGGAAGCGGGCTTTCGCGTGGACCTCGAGGCGTTGCGGGCGGACATGGAAGACTGGATGACGCGCAAGTTTGGCGGTGGCCGGCGGGTGCGGCTTAGATTGAGCGAACGTTAGAGTTGCCGCTGGCGGCTTGCCGCGTTGGCGGCCCGCTCAGCGTCCTCTAACGCGCGTCACCGCATTTTTTCTAGCTTTTTGGGAGGTTGAGTCAAAAAATGGCTTGACAGTAAGGCCTATATTACATAAAGTGGCACCTATCCATGAGGTGTTGGGTCTCACAAATCTTAGCAATACGAGAGGAGCATCAATGGCGAAGGCTATGACGAAGTCTCAGGTGGTGGCGCACCTGGCGGACAAGGCGGGTATTCACAAGAAGGCAGCAGGTGTGGTGCTCGAGGAGCTTGCCGGCCTGGCCACAAAAGAATGCAAGAACAACGGGCAGTTTGTTATCCCCGGACTTGGTAAAGCCGTGAAGGCGCATCGCAAGGCGCGCACAGGACGGAACCCTCAGACCGGTGAGCCCATCAAGATTCCGGCAAAAACCGTGGTGAAGTTCCGTTTGGCGAAAGCCTTTAAGGACGCAGTGGTCCCTCCAAAAAAGAAGTAGCGTGATGTCCAGAGCGGCGGGGTGTTCTCACCCCGCCGCTCGATCCTCCCTGTGCAAAAATGGTAAAATGCAAGTCTCGAGGCTTTGCCTCAAACGGGCGGGGAGTGTTGGCCTTGCGCACATGAAAACTTGATTTATCCGCATCAAGTTTCGCGATTCTCAGGCATACCGCTACGGCAAGCCTGTCCAAATTACATCCCAGATTTGTGGACGCGACCTGCGGCTTTGCCGCTCTTTGCGCCGGACCATTTAGCCAATTTGAACAGCTTTACCGTTACGGCGCCTCCGCAAAGGGGCGCTGCATTCCACTGCGCAACGCCAGGAGGGCATCGGGGAACGTCGCCGCGGTGACCGAGGCGGCGCGGTATTGTTTCAACGCGTCGCCGCGCCTTCCTTCCACATCGTAAATCCGTCCCAGGTAGATGTGAGACCAAGTCACAATCCGCAGGTCGTGAGCCACCGCGAGGGTTTGCTTGAAGTATTTTTCCGCCACGTCGGGCTCGCTCATGTTGCTTGCGGCCACGGCCAAGCCATAAAGGGCGCGGTCGCTGTGCGGGTCGTACTTCTTGAGAACCTGGCGAAACAGGCCCGCTGCCTGATCGTATTGTGCGGTCGAAATTAGATTATCTCCCTGGTCAAGCAGGCTATCCTCGGCGCTCATGGCGCGCGTGGTGCGGACCATCCGTGAAGGCGGGGGTGGCGTGAACTTGACGTCCGCAAGGGTCTTCTCCATTTTGCGCAGATCGATACCCTGGATCATCTGCTGGTAGACAACGCTGAGCGGCGCGTCGCCCTTTTCATAGGCATCAAGGGCGTTATAGAAATAAGGGGTAAGGATCAAGCCCGCTGCCATGTCATCGCTCGCCTGCTTCTGCGCGTCCTTGGGCTTATCCATCCGCAATTGCACGGCGTGGATCAGGCATTCGGTAACGAGCATGGAGAAATCGTTCTTATCGTATTCGTCGAGCGCCGGCGCCTTGCGCGCGACGGCTTCGAGGGCCGCTTTCTGGTGAATATCGGCCGCGTATTTCCCGGCCAGCGGATCCAGCAGGAAGTGCAGGTATTGGTGGCGGATTTCCTTAAAGCGCGGGGTGACGGAGGGCGTGACCACCAGATAGTAGTTCTCTCCGTAAATGCGCGCCTGCACCTGCTCCGGCGCCCCCATCAGGCACAAATAAATGTGGTATTCACGTCCCAGATACGAACCGCTTGGGAACCGGAGGTAGGCGTCACTCAGCGCGATATCTCTGCGGACCGTATCGGAGTAGTTCTGGATGGCGTCCATGTACCGGGGGCGGAGCTGGGCATAAAGCTCCTCAAGGTTCGCTTCTTTGTAAAAGGTCCGAAGGAGCGGAACCAAGTCGCGCACGTCGCTGGCGTCGGGGGGCAGATCCTCCTTAGCAACGGTGAAATCAAAATTGGGTGGTGGCCCGAGCAGCAAGGCCAAGGAAACGTATTGTCCAAGGTCTGTGCCGGGATCGTCCGCGATGCGATGCGCGGCATAAAAGTGGGCGATCTGGGCGGTGACGGGGATTTTCTCTTTGGCGAGATAATTGCGAACCTCTTGCCTCGTATTGCCGCCCGTGGCCGCAAAAAGACCCGTGTCATATCCGCCCGCATTGAGTGCGGCCATCACGTCAAAGAGCTGCTCGCTCGAGTCGATGGTCACATTCGCGGCGGACTGTGCCCGCGCAGACGAACAAAATATCCCGGCCAGAAGCAGCGCGGCAGTGGCTAGAGCAACGACGCCCGCTACGGAGCGGCGGGCGGAACAGCATAAGAGGCGTAGGGGGGGAGTAAGAATCATGTGAAGTAAGCTCGTGATAGGTCCTTTGCGAAGTTGTGTTCCTGAAAGGTTCGGCCGATACCCCTCATCCGGCATTCGGCCACCCTCTGCCAAGGGGAGAGGGGTGGCTCAAACGCAGGGGGAGTACGCCTTCAGCCGCGGATGGTGACTTGGCTAAAGGATAGCACCACTCTACCGTCCGTCGGCCTTCCAAAAGTCATCGCCGGCGTATAGCGGCTGAAGTAGATCAAGCGGTCAAGATCGCGCATGAGCTCAGGCGAGTGCTGGCCGGAGATGACTTTATAGCTCATCACCTGGCCATCCATTCCGATATAGGTGACCACAACGACCGGCCTATCTCCAGGGGTAAAATCCAGCGGCGCCAACATCACGACGCGCGCAGGCGTGACAAAAGAGACGGGAACGTCCGGCAGGTTGCTGACCGGGGCGACCTCGGACCCCATGATCAGGCAGAAGCAAAAAATGGCCGCCACAAGGCCACCCGTCGCGGGCAGAAGCAGGCTGTGGAGCTGGTTGTCCAAACGCACCCGCAGACGGCCGAAGAAATTCCGATGGAGTTCCTGGGACATGCAAACGCGAAGGTTCAGATCCACGGGTTGGGGCACGGGCCGCCGCGGCAAGGAGCGAAGCACACTCCGCAGATCCTGAGCCCGGTCAAGCTCCTGCTGGCAGGCGGCACAATATCGCATGTGGAACCGGACGGAGCGCATGGCTTCGGGCGCGCACACGCCATCCACATAGTCAGAATAGTGATCCCGTATTTCGGCGCAGTTTTCAAACATAGTTGCCGGCCTCAGAGACCTTGCAGCGCCATACATCCCGCGAGCTTCCGCCGGAGCATTTCACGGCCCCGCTTCAGACGGGATTTTACCGTCCCTTCCGCGACTCGTAGGACTTCGGCGATTTCATCGTAGGAGAGGTCTTCCACTTCGCGGAGCACCACCACCGTCCGGTAAGGCTCGGAGAGGCTTTGCAGGGCGCGCGCGACCACCTCCCTTCGCTCGTTTTGCTCCACCCAGTCGTAGGGGGTTTCTGGTCTCGGTCCCACGGCGGCCACCGTAAAATCGCGCTGTTCGTCGTCCAGAGAGAAGGCCTCGCGGCGGCGGCGGCGGAACCACCCGCGGCGGCAGTTCAAGGCTTCGTGCACCGCGATGCGATATATCCAGGTTTTCAGGCTGCTGGCCCCGCGGAACTGCTTGATGCCCCGGATAATCTTCACGAAAACATTCTGCAGAACGTCCGCCGCGTCCGCCTCATCTCCCGTAATGTGGTACACCATGTTGTAAATGGGATTGCGATAGGTCGCAAGCAGGTACGCGAAGGCGTCTTCGGCCCCACTTTGCAACTCCCTCACCAGCGCCGCCTCATCGGGGCTGACCGGATCAGCGTGATCCAGCGGTAGTGCAATCGAGCGGATAATGTCTCCCATGGGTTAACGATAGCAGTTCCAAGTTATGCCTGCAATATACCTGCCGCCATGCGTCGGCCCCCAATTGCTCCAGATACAATAGACACCGCGGCTGCCCTTGTGGTTCCGGAAAGACAAGTTCTCGCGGAAAACAGCAGACGGGGCACCCAGTACACCGGGATTACCCATGAAGCTTTTGGCATTTGTGGAAGGGCGGGTTTTAACCCCGCCGAAAGCGATGACTCGCTCTACTTCGCCGTTTGGCGCCGCGAACGGCTTGTTTTGGACAAGCCGCCCCCCGGCGCCAAACGGGAGAAATTCTTATACGGCCTTTAACGGCACGGTTGAAACCGCGCCATTCCGCTCTTCCTGGCCTATATATGAATGGTCCGGAGCACTCCGTGTCCAGGCAACGGATTTGACCCCATGGCCTCCAGCCCCATACACTTAGTGAGAGCTTGATTTTCCGGCGAATCCATCGAAATCCAACGGGCGAGGTTGAAGTTCAAAATGCACTTGATCCGGAGGGCGGCATTTTTTCTCATGTTAGGCGTGTTTCTGACCGGCGCACCA
Organism: Terriglobia bacterium; assembly: GCA_050745285.1. Classification (GTDB taxonomy): domain Bacteria; phylum Acidobacteriota; class Terriglobia; order UBA7540; family UBA7540; genus RH2-MAG17b. The sequence continues at coordinate 1,164 of JBOGJX010000048.1, read as the reverse complement.
CCAGCGCTTCACGCCCAGACGATTCTGACCGACGCGCTTTCGTGGTTTCCGCAGCAGACGGTGGCTCTCGAGTATTCGCACCCCTCCACGCTGCGGTCCTTGCCGAACTATGCGTCTCTGCGCTCCCACTACCTCGGGAAGAACCTTCGCACTCTCGAATCGTCCTTGGCGGAGCTTGGCATCAACGAAAACGATGTTGATGAGATGGTGCTCGGCTGGCAGATCGACTCGGGGAAGAAAATGCGTTACGAGGGCGTTGCCACCGGCCAGTTTAGCGCTGACAGCGTCGCACGGCAGGCCGCGATTGCCAAAATGGCGCCCCATCCAGTGGAAGGGTTTCAGGCCTACTGCTTTCCGCAGGATCCCAATCTGACGTGCATCGCCGTCGTGGACGGCTCGCTTGGTGTCTTCGGCCCTCTGCCTTATCTCGAGGGAATGCTCAAGGCGCGAACCGGCGACGGGCCAAGCATCGCGTCGAACGATCAATTTACCAAGTTTGTGCGCGACGCCCAATCCGATGCGCCCATTTGGGGGGTGGCGCTTGGGCCGGCGGTCTCCAAGTGGTTCAAGGCATGGATGCCGGGTGAAAAAAACTTGCAGATGGACTGGGCAGCCGCGTTCAAGGACGTACGGGCCATCTCTTACGATATCAAAGCCGGCGACAACGTGAACCTGAACGTGAAGCTGGACTGCGCGTCTCTGCAGGCGGCGTCTTCCGTAAGACAATTGCTCGAGGGGATGAAGCTCGTCCAACAGATTGCTTGGCAATCCAGCAATCCGGGCCAAGCCAACCCATTCCAAAACGTGACCGTTGAGGCGGAAAACCGCCAGGTCTCGTTCAAATTGACGGCGGCCTATGCAGCGCTTGAGCGTGCCGGGCCACTGGGACATCTGTAAAGCCAGAAAGCAGAGACAAACAAAGGGCAACGGGCAGCGGTCGTGGGGTCGGTTGCCGCGGTATGGTTTGTATGCCCTGGTTGCTTGTGCATCCAACCCGGATTACTCATGAACTTTTAGTCTGAAACCGTCAGGGCGGGGTTTTAACCCCGCCGTTCCAGCCGCCAAGATATTGCCACCGTTTCACGCTCTGAGCGGCTCGTTGATGCGAAATGTATAAGGCCTTCGTTTTCGGCACGGTTAAAACCGTGCCCTCCCGATCGTTGT
>JBOGJX010000047.1:0-11546 GCA_050745285.1 Terriglobia bacterium | reverse complement strand
GCCCCAGAGGTCTTTTCCCATCGCTCGCCATGACGCCGGCATGACGCCGACATGAAGATCAATGGCGGCGCTGCCCGCGTATAAGCCAAAATGCCTCAGGCGGCAGCGCGCAATGCATGAAAACCACACCTCACCCGCCCTCGTACCTCGGGCACCCTCTCCCCAAGGGAGAGGGCTGTGATTGCATCGTTGACTCCCACCCTCTCCCAGGGAAGAGGGTGGCGAGCGGGGAAGCAGTGCTTCCCGCCGCGAGCCGGGTGAGGGGTGTTGGCCGGCGTTTTCCGGGCACGGGAAATTCATCCTCCCGGAACTGTTAAACTTCCACGGCCACCCCGGTAGAGCCGGGGGAATTCTTAATTGCATTAGGTGAGTTTGAACGTCAAGGCGCTTGGTGTAATGTATGGACATGCGAAAAATCATAGTTGTAACGGGTGATGCCGGCGAATCTTACGAGGCGCTATATGCTGTGCACCGTTTTCGCGAGGCGGGATTCGAACCGGTGGTCGCAGCCCCTTCACGCCGGAGGTTGCACCTTGTAATCCACGACTTTGAGCCTGGCTGGGACACATACGTGGAGCGCCAGGGCTACGGACTCGAGTCGGATATCACTTTCGATGAAGTGAAGGCGGGAGACTACGAGGCTATTCTTGTTCTCGGAGGGCGCGCGCCGGAGTACCTGCGCAATAATGCCCGGCTGCTTGATCTCGTGCGGGAGTTTGCGCGATCGGGCAAGTGGGTGTTTTCCATCTGCCACGGCATTCAGATCTTGACGGCGGCGGGGCTGGTTTCTGGCAGAACAGTGACATGCTACGAACATGTGCGCGCTGAGGTTGAGCAGTGTGGCGGGACTTTCGCAACTGCGCAGGCCGTGCGCGATAGGCGGATGGTCACGGGCCAAACCTGGCAATCTCACCCGGAGTTCTATCGCGAAGTGTTCGCGTGCCTCGCGGAGAGCGCCAGTGCCGCTCGATCCTGAAGTCTCCAATTGGATAGAGCGGCAAAACCATGAACCACCACGCAGCTCGCTGACAGTCGAGCAAACGCGCGCCGCTTACATTCGGATGAGCGCAGTCACAGGGGACCGGGCGCCACTGGCGCACGTTGAAGACGTGGCGATAACCCCGGAGCTTTGCGGGCGGCAGTACTGGGCGGCCGCCGATCCGGCGCTCCCAATCCTTGTCTGGCTGCATGGAGGCAGGTTCTTCAGTGGCAGCCTCGAGACGCACGACGCGCTCTGCCGCAAGCTGGCGCTCGCAGGCAAGTGCCGCATTTTGGCGGTCGATTACCGCCTTGCCCCAGAGCATCGTTTTCCGGCCGCCGTCGAAGACTCGCTCGCAGCGGTAGAGTGGGCACTTTCGGAATCCCCTCGCGTTGGAGTGGGCGGAGACAGCGCGGGCGGCAATCTCGCCGCCGTTGCAGCGCTGTTGCACACCCGCGCGGCTCCTGCTCACCTGCAATGCCAATTGCTTGTGTACCCGATGATAGACGCCACATGCAGTCTTCCCTCACACCGCGAGTTCGCAAGTGGCTACGGCCCCGGCAGCGCCGATATGCGGCGCGGCTGGCGCGAGTACCTGACCGAAGGTATCGACCCGCGCGGTGACCGGGTCTCTCCTCTGTTCGCAGAAAACCTGGCAGGATTGCCTCCCGCCTGCGTGCTGAGCGCGCAGTATGACTGCTTGCGCGATGAGGGGGAAGAATATGCGCGGCGGCTGGAACAGGAAGGTGTCGCCGTAAGCCGGAGGCGCTACGCCGGGGCAATACACGGATTTTTCCAGATGCCCAACGTTTTCCAGTTGGCGTGCGAGGCGATCAACGATGCCGGCGCCTTTCTGCGGTCCCGTCTGTAAGCGCGCCCCGCGCGCGCGTAAAGGCGGCAGCCGCGCTTGCCCTCGACCGCGGCCACAAGGCAGAAATGCCGCAGAGTTTTAAAGGCAAAACTCTGCGCTACACTAATCGCCAGCTGGATTTCCCGCGGCTATTGCCGCTTTTGGGGAAGCGGCCGAGACCGGCAGGGTAGCGCGGTTAACTGTGCCGTTACTATCTGATTCGATGTCCAACCGGCCTCCCAGCTCTTCGCTCCTAGTATGCAAATTTAACCGGCCATTTAGGCGCTTGGGGGCGAGCCCCAAACCTTTCGTTTGGAGAGCTGCGTCCGAAATTATTCTCGACAAGGTGAATCGCTGTAAAGAATTAAGTGTTACAGAACACTTACAGGATGCCGAAAAGTGTTTGGAAGGGCGGGGTTTCAACCCCGCCGGAAAGACAGCGGAATAACCCTTTTATTTTCTCTATCGTGTTCTGCGGCGGGGTTAAAACCCCGCCCTTCCGGTGCACGCAAAAGCGTTTTTCAGCGTCTTGCCAGAGGCATTCGAGTGAGCAATTCTGAACAGATTTATCATCGGAATGATGGCATTTTGATCAAGGCGGGGCGATGACCTAACAGGCTGCCCTTTCAAGTGATTCGGGTTCCGAATGCACTCTGTGCCGGGCACGTGTTTGGCATCAGAAACCGGAGTCAAGTATGAGAATAGCGCAAGTCGCACCACTGTATGAGAGCGTGCCGCCCAAACTGTATGGCGGCACCGAGCGAGTTGTATCCTACCTGACTGAGGAATTGGTACGGCAAGGCCACGACGTTACTTTGTTTGCGAGCGGGGATTCCAAGACAAAGGCGCATCTGGTTTCCTCCTGCCCGCAATCTCTGCGACTTGATTCGCAGTGTGTCGACCAGTTGGTCCACCACATTTTGATGGTCGAACAGGTTTTTAAATGCGCGCGTGATTTTGACCTGGTTCATTTTCACATCGATTATCTTCACTTTCCATCGAGCCGGCGCGAGAATATTGCTCAGATTACCACTCTCCACGGCAGACTCGATCTTCCGGACCTGGTTCCCCTTTACCGGGAGTTTGAGGAGATGCCGCTTGTCTCCATCTCGAATGCGCAGCGGCGCCCCCTGCCTTGGGCCAACTGGCAGAGAACCGTCTACCACGGCATTCCTGAAGGTCTCTATACTTTCCGTGACAAACCGGGAAAATATCTGTGTTTCCTAGGTCGGATCTCACCTGAAAAGGGGGTCGATCAGGCGATCATGATCGCCCGTCGTGCCGGCATCCCCTTGAGAATCGCCGCCAAGGTGGACCGGGTGGATCGAGAATATTTCGAGAGCGTCATAGAGCCTTTGATGAACAACTCTCTCGTCGAGTACCTCGGCGAAGTTGGAGAGATCGAAAAGGATGAGTTGTTAGGAAATGCCCTCGCCCTTCTGGCGCCCGTTGACTGGCCAGAGCCGTTCGGACTGGTCCTGATCGAAGCCATAGCGTGCGGCACGCCGGTTGTTGCCTTTCGCCGCGGGTCAATCCCGGAGATTGTGGAGGATGGCGTTACCGGATTCATCGTTGACGATATCGACTCCGCACTGAAGGCTGTGGCAGAGATCCCGACGCTGAGCCGCCGGGTCTGCCGCCGGGTTTTTGAAGAGCGGTTTACCGCATTTCGCATGTGCCGCGACTATTTGGCCCTGTACGAGAACCTCCTTGAAGCAAATCATGAAATGGCAGCGGTGCTATGATGAAGAAATTCGAGGAGGAATCTTGGAAGACGTCATACGCGTCACAGATGACTACTACATTCGGGCCACGTCCGCGCTCGCCGACGACCGCACTCGCGTGCTCAAAGATAATGATATTGCCGCCGTGCTTGACCGGCGCGGAGACATCGAGGCGATTGGGATCTCGAAGCACGGCCTCTTTCTTGATGATACCCGGTTCCTTTCGCGTTTCGTGTTTCGACTGGAAGGGGAACGCCCCCAGCTCCTGAGTTCCAACATCAAGGAGGAAGACACACTATTAACCGTTGACCTCACCAATATGGATATCTCGATGGACGGGCAGGTGGCGGTGCCCCGCGAAACATTGCATGTTTTTCGTTCGATGTTTCTCTGGCAAAATGCCTGTTACGAGCGGCTCCGGTTTTTGAACTATAGTCTATCGGCTGTTGAAATCGAATTCTCGTTCCAAATTGCAGCGGACTTTGCCGATATGTTCGAAGTGCGCGGCATGAAGCGCGAGCGTAAAGGCCAGCGTTTAGACGACCAGATTGGGCCTGACGGCATTGTATTTTCCTACGTTGGGCTTGACGGCCTGCTTCGCCGCACGCGGATTAATTGTTTCCCACGACCCCTGAGCAGTTCTTCCTCAGAACTGAAATTCCGTGCGGCTCTTGGCCCCGGAACGGAGCAATTTTTTTTCCTCACGGTCTCCTGCGAGAGTTCTCGCGACGCTTCGCAACCCTTGTTGTACGATGAAGCCTTCGCCGGTAGAAAAGCGTCCTTGCAGGCTTCAAAAAGACACGCTTGCGTCATTGACACGTCCAATGAGGACGTCAATGAATGGCTGAACCGTTCGGATGCCGACCTCCACTTGATGATCACCAATACATCCTTTGGGCCTTATCCTTTCGCCGGCTTGCCGTGGTTTAACGCGCCTTTCGGACGCGATGGCATCATCACGGCCCTCGAAGCGCTTTGGATGGCCCCGTGGATCGGCAAGGGCGTGCTCGCGTATTTGGCGGCTAGCCAGGCCCAGGAAGTGATCCCGGAAGCAGACGCCGAGCCCGGCAAGATCCTTCATGAGAGCCGCCAGGGAGAAATGGCGCGTTTAAAGGAAGTTCCCTTCGCGCGCTATTACGGCAGCGTCGATGCCACGCCCCTTTTCGTCATGCTGGCCGCCGCATATTACGAGCGCACGGCAGACCGCGATTTCATTGCAACCATCTGGTCAAGCGTTGACCTCGCTCTGCAATGGATCGACGATTTTGGAGATCTGGATGGTGACGGGTTCGTCGAATACAAGCGGCAGTCATCGACGGGGCTGGAGCAGCAGGGCTGGAAGGATTCGAGTGATTCTATATTTCACGCGGATGGCGCTCTGGTAGATGGCCCCGTCGCATTATGCGAGGTGCAGGGGTACGTATACGCCGCCAAACGCGGCGCCGCGACACTTGCTTCAGCCCTGGGGATGCCTGGAAGGGCCAAAGCACTCGAGCGGCAAGCCCAGACTTTGCAAGAACGATTTGAGAATTCCTTCTGGTGTGAAGACCTTGCAACCTATGCCCTCGCGCTGGACGGCAGGAAGCGGCCATGCCAGGTTCGAACCTCCAACGCGGGCCACTGCCTGTTTACGGAAATTGCGAGTCGGGATCATGCACAGCAAGTCGAGCAGATGTTATTGGGCAATGAGTTTTTCTCGGGGTGGGGTATTCGTACGCTAGGCTCGGCAGAAGTTCGCTACAATCCCATGTCCTATCACAACGGCTCGGTTTGGCCCCACGACAATGCCCTCATTGCATGGGGGCTAGCTCGATATGGGTTTATGGAGTCAACGTTGAAGGTTGCCGCGGCCTTGTTTGACGTTAGCCGCTTCGTGGATCTACATCGTCTCCCGGAGCTTTTTTGTGGTTTCACGCGACGGCCCGCCGAAGGACCGACGCTCTATCCCGTCGCGTGCGCTCCGCAATCCTGGGCCGTTGCCTCGGTATTCCTGCTCGTACAGATGTGCTTGGGAATTTCGGTCACCGGCTCTCCCCCGGAAATACGGTTTACGCGCCCTGTATTACCAAATGCTGTTGAGTATGTTGAGATGAGAGACTTGAAGGTGGGTGAAGCTTCGGTGGACCTGACCATCGAACACGATGGGGATGGCGTGTCTGTAAATCCCTTGCGGAAACAAGGCGACATCAAAATTACAGTCAGCGACTCGTAGAAGGATTCCAAATCAACATTGCAGTAAGACGGTTCAGCGGGGTCCGGCTAGCGCCCTTTTCTGACGCCGCGGAACCCTGGCGCATTCTTTACTATTGGCCGTCCACCAGCAACTCCTCCACACGGCACTGAAACGGCGTGAGTAGTTCCGCGCCATTCTCCGTAACCGCCATCATGTCGCAATGGCGAACGCCGCCATAGCCATCGATATAGATGGCGGGTTCGACGTTGAACACCATGCCGCTCTCCACCGTGTCCTGGGATTTGGGATGCAATCGGGGCCTTGCGTTGGGATTGATGGCCGAAAAGCCGATGCCGTGACCTGTGGAATGCTTAAATTGCGGGCCGAACCCGTGTGCGCTGAGAATGTCCCTCGCTGCCCTGTCAATCTCCGCCGCTTTAATCCCCTGGGAGATGGCGCGGAGCGCCGCGTCGCGAGCCGCGAACACGGCCGTATACATTGCTCTCTGGCGCTCATGCAATGCGCCGATACAATAGGTGCGCGTGATGTCGGTCCAGTACCCATCCGCGTACGAGTTGCAGTGCACAAGGACAAGGTCTCCCGCTTCGATCCGTTTGGCCCGTGACCGGGCATAAGCGCCGGAGGCGAGGGCCGAATTGCTTCCTGACATGCAAAAAACAAAACCATCCGCGCGCTCCACCTCCGGAAAGTCCGGAAGGGCGGCGCTGAGGGGCCCGCGAAACAATGCGGCAGCTTCGACCTCAGTCAAACCGGGACGCAATTGGCGCTTCCCTTCCCGAAAGGCGCGCTCCGCGAAGCCACACGCGATACGAATGCGGTTTGTTTCATCCAGAGTCTTCAGAGTGCGCAGTTGGCGTAGAAGATCATCGGCGGATGCCAAACTGGCGGAAGGAAAGATGTCTCCCAGTAGTTTCTTGAGCATTTCACCATAGAGGTGCATGGCAGCATACGAGGCCGGCTCAGACGCCTCGTCCCGCTCAAGGCCGATGTGGGCTGGTGCGGCGCCCATCTTGCTTAAAAGATCTTGCAGCGGACCACGGATCGCTTCAGCAGGCGTCGTGATCTTGTCGAGAGAACCGGGATGAAACGTAATCGCTTCGTCCGCCCAGCCGCGCTGGCCCAAGTCCTCTTCGTCCTTCGGAACCAGCAACCCGAGATGCCCATCTTTGGAAGCAATTACCAAACTGGTTCCGACCACTGGCCAGTAACCCGACAACATCACCACATTGAGGGGCAGCGCGCACACCACAAGATCCAAAGGCTGTTCCTGCAAGGAACGCCGAATGCGCTCGACTCTCTCGTTATTTCTATCTCTCATGAGCGGTTAGCGCCTTCTCCTCTTGAGCCTCGCGGCACGGTATTCACCATGGGAATGCGGTGTAGCGCAGGGTCCGCAGTTTGATCTTGCGGCCCTTATATTTCTTGCGAATCTCGAAAAGCCACAGCGTTGAAATACGAACGCCGCAATGCAAGGTCATAAATTCTTGTTTTTTTAGCAAACTTTTTGGGATATGTCATTCTGAGCGAAGCGAAGAATCTGCTTTTTTCGAGGGGACCAACCCAAGACAAGCAGGTGCTTCGCGGAGTTTACCCTGAGCCTGTGGAGATTCTTCGCTGCGCTCAGAATGACAGGCGAAGGGCCCAGCATGACAGCGCCTTGGGTTGCGGCCAACGGCTGCGCTACCCCACTCTTCTTTGCTTCAACTTACGCAGCGCAGCGCGCGCTTCCGGAATAACGAGCGGTAGAGCGAGGAAGGTTGAGCCCGCAGAAAGTAGGCACCAGAGGCAAAAGGCCCGGTGTTTTGTCCACTGATCGACTGTGAGTTTGCCGGCCAGGATCGCGTCCAGACCTACTTTCGCCGCGAGGGCGACTGGAACCCACGGTGTTTTTTCGGCGCGATCCGCCGGCCCCATCGCGGCCAAGCTCAGGGTCGCAGCATAGCTTCCGAGGCCAAGAACCGCGTCTGGCGTCGATAGATACGTGTATGCTTGAGCCGAGCCATTCACTTTGTCGGCGTCCAAACCCGGCGACGGCGGCTCCGGGACGTGCTTCAAAATGCCCATTTGATAGAGTGCGATAACACCCATTGAGGCAATGGAAATGAGCGATAGCCCAACCACACCGCGGCGGCGCTTCAAAGGCGCCTCCGAACCCTGACGCAACTCACGGCCCAGCGCCTCTGCTTGCGCCGGATTTTTCTCCACGAGTTTCATGTGCTCTCACCCCCGTAAGGCCGCCCAGGCTGCGCCTGCTATACCGATTCCAGCCAGAACCAACCATCCGCGATGGGTTGTGGCCCAAAACTGCTGGCTACACTCGTGCGCCACACTGTCGAAGTTTCCATGAGCGCCCGGGTCGCCCGCGACAGGCTCGAAGAGATTGTTGGGACGGTTCGGGTCGACCGGCTGATCCGTCTGCTGGCCGTCGTAACACGTGCGCGCGAGGTAGTGATCCAGCCAGCCGGGGGCGATCTTATTACCCTCGATGGCCTCCACAGTGGGCAGACCCACGTAAACTTCGCGCCGCCTGTGATGCGCGGCCCAGACAATGGCCTCGGCGGCGACCTCCGGCTGAAAGATGGGAGGAACCGGCTGCGGATGCCGCGGCAGCCGTGTTTTGCACCAGTTGAACTGCGGAGTATTGAGCGCGGGCATCTGCACCATGGTCACGTGGATGTTGCGCTTGTTATGAATTAGTTCTGTGCGCACCGTGTCGGTGAAGCCTGCTATGGCGTGCTTGGCGCCGCAGTAGGGCGCCTGCAGGGGAATCGAGCGGTAGGCGAGCGCCGAACCAACTTGAACAATGCATCCCTTATCGCGCGGGATCATGCTTTTTAGCGCAGCCATCGTGCCATAGACCGCGCCAAGATAGGTCACTTCGGTCGCCCTCTTGAATTCGGCAGGAGTAATCTCCGTGAAAGGCGAGAACACCGTGGTCATCGCGTTGTTCACCCAGATATCGATCGGGCCGAATTCGTCTTCGATCGCTTTGGCGGCGTCTTCAACCTGCTTGGCGTCAGCCACGTCGGTGGGAAGCGCCAACGCTTTGCCTCCGGCGGCCTCAACCTCAGCGCGAGTTGCCTCCAGTCCATCACGCCCGCGCGCCAAGAGTCCGACGCGCGCTCCCCGCTTCGCGAATGCTCGTACAGTCGCTCGTCCAACGCCGGCTGTCGCACCGGTGACAACAACCACTTCGTGCTCGTTTTTATGCCTCGTTCCGCACCTGCCCATATGCCTTCTCCTCTTGCTCCGGTTCGACGCTGACATCCAGGTCGCCGTCAACCTGAAGAACGTTCACCGCAACTCGACGCTCGGTTGTGCGCTCAAATCGCACGTTCACCGTGACGTTCGCAACGTTTGAGCCGGCGGAACTCAAGGTGTTGGGCAGAATCTGGCAGCGCCAGGCACACAACGCTCAGCCGCTTTTCGAATCCCAATGGCACAAAACCCAGGACCGTCTACAGCATCATGAGAATAGCTGATTTGATTAATCGAACCAGCCGGGTTACGGAAACACAGTGGAACACTATCAGAATTACATGCGAGCACGAGGCATGGAATCGGGTGAAGTCTGTACTTGTGTTTGGAATCGTGGTGATTCGTGATCCATCGGCGCTAAAAATGCATCGAACTGAAATACCGGAAGTCGCGGTGGTTATGCCGGCTATTCCGCCTATGTCAGGCGTAATTACACTTCGTGAAATATATGACAATACGTGGCTCGTTGCGTTGGCAAACCCAAGTAGCGCCACATATCGAAATTGAGGAGATTACATGAAGCCAGCAGGAATCGTTGGAATTATTCTCATCATCGCGGGCGCGCTCGCATTGATATACGGCGGGATTACTTATACCAGCCACAAGAAGGTGCTTGATCTGGGCCCAATTCAGGCGTCAACAAAGACTCACAAGACGATTCCGCTGCCGCCAGTTTTGGGTTGCGTGTTGCTCGCCGGGGGAATTGTGTTGGTCGTGGTAGGAAGAAAAAGCGCTTAGGCCCCATTGCCGAAGAGCGGTACTCCCGCTCCACGGCAATTCTAGGGAGCGCCCATGCGAACAGCACCCCGCCGCTACCGGTCACGACGTATTGGCGGCCGTCGAGCTCGTAGGTGATCGGAGAACTCTCTATGTGCGCTCCGGAGCCCGCATGCCAGAGGATTTTCCCGTTGCTGGTATTGAGTGCGAGCACGTTGCCCAAAGCATCGCCAGTGAACGTGAGACCCGAATCCGTCGTCAACACGCCCGCCCCTGACCCATGCGGGCCCAGCTCATCGCTCCAGCGGATTTTGCCGGTTTGATAATCTATGGCTTTTAACACTGCCTTGCTCCAGACGCCGTAGTCAGCGCCCGCCCAGCCAAAGGCCCCGTCCGCTGGTTTCGCGAAGTAGATGCCATAGCTTGGGTGCGCGTCGACAATAAACAGTCCGGTCTTTGGATCAAAGCTCGGGGACCGGAAGTTCGTTAGACCACCTTCGTCCGGCGCTACGATGCGCCCGTCGGGGGCTGGTTCCTTCTCTGGATTAGGAATGGGGCGGCCGTGCTTGTCCACACCGAGAGACCAATTGACCGGCCCGTACGGAACTGTGAGAAGGCTCTTCCCCGTGGTGCGATCCAGCACGAAAAAGTAGCCGTTGCGCGAAGCCTGCATCAGCATCTTCCGTGGCTTCCCGTGGAAGTTTCCGTCAACCAGTACGGGCGTCTCGACAGCGTCCCAGTCGTGAGTGTCATGCGGCGAGGCTTGGAAGGCCCAGGCGAGTTTCCCCGTATCGGGATTCAGCGCCACAATGCTGCACGTATAAAGGTCGTTTCCTGAGCGCGTCGAGCCATTCAACACCGGAGTCGGGTTGCCAGTCCCCCAGAATACGAGATTCAAACCCGGATCGTAGGTGCCCGTCATCCATGTCGTGCCTCCGGTGGGGGCGTTCGGGGTTCCGGTGGGCGGCGTACTGTCCCATTGCCATTGCGTCTTGCCCGTCTCCGGATCAACGGATCGTATAAACCCTTGCAGATTGTCGAAATCGCCTGAAACTCCGACCAGCACATGGTTGCCTACGATCAGCGGCGCCATCGACGTCCAATAGCCTTTTCTGTAGTCCGCGACCTCCACAATCCAGCGCACTGTTCCGTCTTTGGCGTTAAGAGACACCAGATGCCCATCCGGAGCCATGAAGAAAAGCCACTCTTTACACATGCCAACGCCGCGATTGCCTATATGGAATCCTTTGTTTGGCGGATAAGTGTAATGCCAGATCTGGTGACCTGACCGCGCATCCACGGCCCAGACATTGTCGGGCACAGTGAAGTACAAGATGCCATCGACCTCCAGCGGAGAGGATTTGATCTCGGCGCCCTGGTTGGTCTGAAACGCCCAGGCAAGGCCGAGTTCCCCCACGTTCTCTGGAGTAATCTCGGTTAAGTGGCTATGCCGTTCGCCGGAATAATCGCCGTGATAGCCCGGCCAAGCATCCGGTGGCGGATTCAGAAGAGTAGTGGCGTCTACTCCCTGAGCAGCAAGCGGGCCGGCGAACGCAACCAAAATGACTGCGCCTAGGGCAAGGGAAAATGCATTAGACAAGAGCTTCATATTCAATCGGACCCTTTCCATCGAATCTTTCAAAGCGCGGCGCAGACCTGAACTGCCTAGCGCAGCGTCTGCAAATAAGCCATCAAATTGTGGATGTCGACATCGGTATACTTGCCGAGGAGCTCCACGTGAGCCTTAACCGGTGAGTTGATTGCATATTTCACGCCGCTTACGGGCCAAGAGCGATAATACCCGGCTGCATCGCGCAGCCCAAC
>JBOGJX010000046.1:0-4038 GCA_050745285.1 Terriglobia bacterium | reverse complement strand
AAAATCAATCTGCCATAGGTGTATTTATTTGACGCCACCGACCACAACGGGCCCGGTTCACAAGATTGGTCAAACCACAACCTATTGGGGTTAGTGGCGTGAAGTAAATACCCCTAATCTGCCATGAAAATTCGATTAGGACGGCGGAAGGGCACGGCTGGTTTTCTCAAGATTAGGCCCGTGCCGGAAACGCCCTCACCCACCACTTCGTGGTCCCCCCCTCTCCCAAGGGGAGAGGGGATGGGGGTGAGGGGGGCGGCGCTTACGGCATGGCTAAAGCCGTGCCCTTCCGACTGAATTCTCATGCTTTGCGGGTGTCGCCAAGCGACATAATCGACGGCCATGAAAAGACCCAACCCCCCCTCCTAGATTAGGAGGGGAATGCTGGATGACGTATTCTTTGTGCGGGTAAGCCCTCACCCGCACGGCGCACCCGGAAGTGAGATCAAACTTGGAAACTCCTCGTAGTTCCTATGTCACCCAGCCGCAGGTTTACCTCATCGGCCGCCAAGCCATCGTCCAGGAGGAGTTGGCGCGCTTTCTGGACGACGAAGGCTTGCTCTTCACCACAGACACACGCGCGGCGGCGGAGATCCTGGATGAAGTGGCGGGACGCACGTGCTATATGTCATTTGGCAAAGGCCGCAAGAGCAGCCGGGAATACCTGGAAAATATCCTGAGCTCGAAGCACGGGAGCGTGCTCGAGCACGCCGTCTGGAGCTTCCTCATAACGGGCGTGAGCCGCGCCCTCACGCACGAGTTGGTGCGGCACCGCGCTGGCTTCAGCTTTTCGCAGCTCTCGCAGCGCTACGTGGATGAAAGCGGAGCGCGTTATGTGGTGCCTCCGTTGTATCAGCAAAGCGACGCCCTGCGGCAGAAGTGGGAAGAGACCATTGAGGCGCTTCGCAAGGCTTACGCGGAGCTTGCCGAGGCGACTGCCGGATTTGTGCAGGAGGCGCATCCTGAGATGACGCCGCGCGACCGGCGAAAGTGGGCGCGTCAAGCGGCCCGCTCCATTCTCCCGAACGCCTGCGAGACCAAAATTTTTGTAACCGCCAACTCCCGCTCGTGGCGCCACTTCATCGAGCTTCGCGGCAGCCCCCACGCTGATTCAGAGATTCGCTTGCTAGCCGTTGAAATCTGCCGGGTGCTTAAGCACGAGAGCCCCAACCTCTTTCAGGACGTCGAGATTGTGGACGAGCCCGATGGCATGCCCGCTGTCCACGTGCAATACTCCAAAGTCTGACGGGAAAGAATGAACCACAGAGACACGAAGGCACAAAAAAAGTTCTGATGAACCTGTTCATGGCGTCTTGGCGCCTATATGGTGAACCGATTGTGTTGAAGTACGCTTGTTCAACATTTGTCGCGCAAGAAGCTACTAACGGCGCCCCGTCTCAGGGCTACCGCCCGATGGTGAGCCGGATGGTTGCCTACTTTCCCGCTGCCAACCGGTAATGAATTAAATTCTGCTGATATACGGGATTGTGCGGATCAAGCTGTACCGCCCGGGCTTCGGTTTCCGCCGCCTCTCGGAAACGTGAGTTGGCATAGAGCGCGGCGGCAAGTGTATCTATCGAATCCGGAAGCCTTCCTTGGGTTAACTGGACCGCGCGCGCGGCGTGCTGCAAAGCCAAGGCTGGGTTGCGGTAGTGCAGATCTTCACAGGTGGCGTAAAGCCACGCGAGATTATTATGAACCAGGGCTGAATTGGGGGCAATTTTTAAAGCCTGGTTATAACGCTTGATTGCTTCGGCATAGAGCTTGAGTCGGGAGCATACCTCGCCCAGAGCTTCGAGAATCGCAGGATTTCCGGGCATCCGGGCGGCAGAGGACTCAAGCACGCTGCGAGCTTTCGCCACTTCATTTTTGGCTTCGTAGGCGGCGGCGAGCCTTATTGCCTCTGCGGGCAAAAAAGGGTTTACGCGCAGCACGGCGGAGAACTCGCGGATGGCGTCGTCATAATGGTGCGTTTCGAGGGCCGCCAGACCCAAGGCCTCCTGCACGCGAGCGTCATGCGGCTCAAGCTGGCTGGCGCGTTCGAGCAGGGCGCGCGCGCGATCCGCGTTGCCCGCCGATTCCAGCTTCGCGCTGCTTTGCAGGAGATTCGTAACCTCCCGTGTCTTAGCGGCATGGTTCGCTGTCGCCCCGATAGCAATGACTACGATGGCGACCGGCAACGCCAGGATAGGCTGGGTTGATTTCGTGCTCCAAGCGGCCGCTCCCACGCGCGCCGGAGGAATGAGCCAGGCTAGAATCAATCCTGTGACCAGACCTCCGAGATGCGCCCAGTTATCGATGTGGCGCACAAAGTGGCCGAATACCAGATTGAGAACGATCACCAGTAAAATCCCAATTCCAAACACGTCTTTCCACCGCCGCGGGACCGTTTCGGGATGGAGAAGACCCGTGACAAGCATGGCGCCGGCAATGCCGAAAATTGCCCCGGATGCCCCCGCCGCAACGTGCGATGACGCTTCCATCGAGAGCAGGGAACCTCCCATACCGGAGACTACGTAGAACAAGGCAAATCGCCCGTAGCCGTAAAGCGGCTCGAGGAAATTGCCCAGAAGCCACAGAGCGAACATATTGGTCGCCAGATGTTCCCATCCGATATGCAGAAACATCGGCATCACCAGCCGCCAATACTCGCCCGCGCGAAAGTCGGGGCCGTAGGATGCTCCAAAGGTCAGCAAGACGCCTACATTTTTCGACCCTCCGGAGGCGGTCATGAGAATGAAGATGAGAATGTTCAGGCCGAGGAGGACGTAAGTGGCAACGGTGGGGAAATAGCGCCTGCCGGGAGGCGGGTTTGATGGAGCGGAAAGCGCGATCGCGGGATGGTCCATGGTTTCAGTCTGGAGACCGGCAGGTTCATCCCGGCAGGTTCAGAATCTTTCCCATCTCGCCGGCGGGCGGTACACCCCCGCCTAGCGCTACCTTGGGGTGAGAGAACGAGAGACGCACCGCCCCACGCAAACTTTGCATTATATCACTGAGAAACATCGGCAGCCCCGCGAAGCGCGGTGCGCGAAGTCTCGGGAATAGGGTTCTGGTTACGAGGGAAATTGCGGTCTACCTGGAGTTGAGGGCATCAGGAGCGTCAGAGCCTCCGGCGCCACTTCGAAAGTGGCAGGCAATATTCCCACCAGTTCACCGTCAAGCTCAAAAAAGATCTTTGTTCCGGGATGCGCCGGCGCGAAGGTGACCTTGGACGTTTCTAGCCGGTCAACGTCGCGCAATTGCCGCTGTGTGAGCACGGCGGCCCCGTATGCAAGGTACCGGAGCCGCCGAGAGCTTCTAAAAAGGGAAAGACCAAACCGCGGGTTAGCGATGGATTGATTCGGCGCCGTGCGGAACCATCCCGCGTAGAGGCTGGTCCGCTGCACCAGGGCGAAGGTGGCTTCGAATCTCTGGCCATCCACTTCGCAGACCATTGGCGGGAAAGGGTACCGCATCACTTGGCGCAGCCCCTCAAGGAGGTAAGCCATCACTCCGAGCGACATCTTAAATTTGAACCCAAGCCGGTGAATGACGTAGGCGTCAAATCCCACGCCCGCCACGCTGAGGAAATATCGCTGAAATGTTTTCGCCGCCTGCGAAGGCGAGGTGGGCCAACCGGTTGCCAGACCCAAGGCGATCCGGCGCGGCCGCCAATTCATGAGCTCTCGCGCGGCACGCACCGGGCCGTGCGGAAGGCCCAACTCATTGGCAACGATGTTTGCCGTGCCTCCGGGTAGGATGCCGAGCGGGATGCTGCCGGGACACAGACCGTTAATGACCTCGTGGATCGTGCCGTCACCACCGCAGGCGAGGACCAATCCGGCCCCCGCCGAGGCTGCGGCCCTTGCGAGTTCCGTTGCGCATCCGGGGGCGGTGGTGCGCGCCAAAGTGACCGGGATTCCGGACTGTTTCAGGACGGCAGCCACCTCCCGGATTTGCCGCTCGCGCCTCGCGGGGTTTCGCCCGGCGACTGGATTGTATATGAGCGTGGCGGGCTGCAAGGAAGGCCTTTTGCTCCTTCGTAGGGGCGCTGCT
>JBOGJX010000045.1:0-1545 GCA_050745285.1 Terriglobia bacterium | reverse complement strand
TCGGAGCGCCGTCCGGGTTATACCGCAGCACGATCAGGCGCGGCGGCTCGTTGCTGCCCTGTGCCACGGCCCAGAAAGCATTCATCTTGATGGCGCGGATTTCCTCCGGCCCGAGCGTCTGGGATTCGAGTCCAAACTCCTTTGCCATCTCGCGAGCGCGATCCGCCAAGTTGGTGGGCGTCATCAGGTTTGAAGGCTCGTTCACCAGATCACGCGTGAAGTTGGCGGACTCCGCAATGATGCGCCCCCGGTCGACGGCCTCTTGCCAGGCTCGGCCTGGCTTCTCGTTGCCAACCAAAAGCTCGAAGCGATCAACGCGGCGCTCCGAGCTGCGATCGGTGCGGTATTTGTCCGCGTCATAGTCCGCAAAAATTGCGCCCTCCGCCAACGGCTGAAGGGTCTCGGACGCGATCATTTTGTTATGGCCGCTTTGGCAAAGCCAGGACACCTCGTGGATGCCTTTTCCCCGAGCGTAGCGCACAGCCGTTCCTGCCCAGCGCGCGACGTGGGGCAAGGCAAACTTTTCCTTCTTCCCCATCCCAATAAAGAGCAGGCGCCCGGCTGCAAGCCCTGGCGGATTGTGAATTAGGGTACATTCCAACGCCTTGCCAGTCAGCTCACCGCTCGCCTGCAAGCCTTCAAGTATCTTGCGCGTTGTAGGGGGGAGGCATTCCGCCGAACCGTTGGCAGCAGGGGCGCCTTCAAAACCACACACAACCAAAAGACGTGTTTGGATATGCTCGATGGGTCCTTCACGAAATTCAATTTTCAAGCGTCACTCCTTAAAATAGGTGTCAGGTTCCAGGTGCGAGGTGTCAGCGATTATCGCTATTTTTTTAACAGATGCCGGGAGCTATCCTGACACCTGAAACCTAACACCTGACACCTGTTTTTACGAATGCTTCTGCTGATGGTCGCGAATGTCCTGCTCGGTCTCGCGGTCAATCGTGCGTTGCCGCAAGGTCTCGCGGCGGTCGAAGACAGTTTTACCCTTGGCCACGGCAATCTCACACTTAATCATGTTCCTCTTGATATAAAACCGGAGCGGGATGAGGGTGAGACCCTTTTCCTGAGTTTTGCCCACCAGCTTGTTGATCTCCTGCCGGTGCAGCAGCAGCCGCCGCTCGCGCAGCGCATCCTTATTCATGTAGCTTCCGGCCGCGTATGCGCCGATGTGGCAGGCTACAAGCCACACCTCGCCGTTGCGCACGAGCGCGTAGCCATCTTTAATGGTTGCCCGGCCCTCGCGGATGGACTTCACTTCCGTCCCGGTCAGCTCAATTCCAGCTTCGAACTTCTCGAGGAAGTGATAGTAATGCGTCGCCTGCCGGTTCACCGCCAGGTTCTTCTGTCCCTGTTCTTTTTCCTTGGACCGGGTTGCCATATTAAAAATGAGGCGTCATGCTGTGCGCCGTCATTCCCGCTTGCGCGGGAATGACGTTTTCCCTAAAGGGTAGCCACGGCACGAATTTTGCGCAGTGGGATTGTAGAATTTAGATGCAAAACGACCCACGGAACAAATGCCATGCCGCGGCTACCCCGCGT
>JBOGJX010000044.1:0-4694 GCA_050745285.1 Terriglobia bacterium | reverse complement strand
GCTTGCTGCGCCCAAAACCCGCGGGCGCAGCAAGCAGCGCCCCTACGCATTTTCATTTTGGTTTGCTTGCGTCCAAAGATCGCCCTGCGCTGCACTACACCGGTTCCTCCGCGGCGGAGGGCGAACCCAACCTCTCTCGCGCACCGGACCGCCGCAAATGCGTGGCGACGCGGTCAAAGAAGAGGTACACCACCGGGGTGGTATAGAGCGTGAGAATCTGGCTGAGAATCAGGCCGCCCACGATGGTGATGCCGAGCGGTCGGCGCAGCTCGGCGCCCGTACCCGACGCCAGCGCGAGCGGCAGGCCGCCGAGCATCGCGGCAATGGTGGTCATCAAGATCGGCCGGAAGCGGAGCAGGCACGCCTCATAAATGGCATCGAGCGAACTTTTGCCTTCCAGCCGCTCCGCCGCCAAGGCGAAGTCAATCATCATAATGGCGTTTTTTTGCACGATGCCGATGAGAAGGATGACGCCGATCAGCGCGATAACGCTGAATTCCGTGTGAAAGAAGAGCAACGCCAGGAGCGCTCCAACCCCCGCCGAAGGCAGCGTGGAAAGAATCGTGAGGGGATGAATATAACTCTCGTACAAGACCCCCAGCACGATATACACGGTGACGAGCGCCGCCAGGATGAGCAATGGCTCGTTCTTCAGCGACGCGAGGAAGGCGGCTGCCGTGCCCTGATAACTCGCAATGATGGAGGCCGGCATGCCGATTTCTTTCTGTGCCCTGTTGATCGCGTCCACGGCCTGGCTGAGAGACCCCCCCGGCGCCAGGTTAAAGGAGAGCGTGACGGCGGGAAATTGCCCTTGATGGTTCACCGCGAGCGTGGTGGTTGAAGGATCGAAACGCGCAAAGGCGCTCATTGGAACTTCGGCGCCGGTGCTTGATGGGACGTGAATATCTCTGAGGTCATCCGGATTTTGGCGGAAGTCCGGGGCGACCTCGAGGACCACGTGGTACTGATTAAGCTGGGTGAAAATCGTGGACACCTGCCGTTGGCCGAAGGCGTCATAGAGGGTGGCGTCAATGGCTCCTGGGGTGATGCCGAGCCGGCTGGCCGTGTCCCGGTCGATCAGCAGCGACTCCTCCAGGCCGTGGCTCTGCTGATCCGTGGCCACGTCGCGCAATTGCGGCAGCGTTTGCAGTTTCGCCGCAAGGCGCGGCGCCCACGTATTCAGCTCAGCGACATTCGCATCGGCAAGGCTGTATTGGAACTGGGTCCGGCTGACGCGGTCATTAATCGAGATGTCTTGCACCGGCTGCATATAAAGCGTGATGCCGTGAACCTCCTCGAGCTGCGTTGATAGGCGCCGGATGATTTCAGACGCGGTGGCGCGGCGGTCCTCAACCGGCTTCAGCGTAATTTGGATGCGCCCGCTGTTCATCGTCATATTCGTGCCGTCCACGCCAATGAACGAAGAAACGTTTTCCACCGCCGGGTCCTTCAGGATGACGTCTACCAACTGTTGCTGCTTGTTTGCCATCGCCGGAAAGGAAATGGTTTCCGAAGCTTCGGAAGTTCCCTGGATCACGCCCGTGTCTTCCACGGGGAAAAATCCCTTTGGCACGATCACGTAAAGATAGATGGTTGCCACCAGAGTGCCCGCGGTAATCAGCAGCACCGCTGTTTGATGGCGCAAAACCCAACGCAGCGTGCCGCCGTAGAAGGCGATGGTGCGCTCAAAAACTCTCTCGGACCAGCGGTAGAAGCGCCCTTGCTGCGCTTCGGGACGGTGACGGAGAAGCCTCGCGCACATCATCGGCGTGAGCGTGAGCGAGACAATGGCGGAAAGGATGATGGTCACGGCCAAAGTAATGGCAAACTCGCGGAACAGGCGTCCCACGATGTCACCCATAAAGAGAAGTGGGATCAGGACGGCGATCAGGGAAACGGTCAGCGAAAGAATGGTGAAGCCGATTTGGCGCGAGCCCTTGAGCGCGGCCTCGAGCGGCGAATCGCCCTGCTCGATGAAGCGCGAAATGTTTTCGATCATCACGATGGCGTCATCCACCACGAATCCGGTGGAGATGGTCAATGCCATGAGCGAGAGGTTATCCAGACTAAACCCGAGCAGGTACATCACGCCAAACGTGCCGACCAGCGACAACGGCACGGTGATGCTTGGGATAATGGTGCCGGCGAGCGTGCGCAAGAAAAGAAAGATGACCAGAATCACGAGGCACACCGTCAGCGTTAGCTCGAATTGCACGTCCTTGACGGAGGCGCGGATGGTGGTCGTGCGGTCGGTCAAAACGCCGACGGAGACGGAGGAGGGGAGTGCGGCTTCGAGGCGCGGGAGCAACTCCTTCACGTGATCGACCACGCGGATGATATTGGCGCCGGGCTGCCGCTGGATGTTCATAATAACAGCGGGCGTCCGGTTCATCCACGCCGCTTCTCCGGTGTTCTCCGCGCCGTTTACGACGGTCGCCACGTCCGAGAGCCGCACGGGAGAACCGTTCCGGTAAGCCAGGACAATCGGGCGGTAATCCGGCGCCGAAAGCAGTTGGTCGTTGTCGTTGAGGGTGTAGGACAACTGCGGCCCTTCGAGCGTTCCTTTGGCCTGATCCACGTTCGCCGCGGCCAAGGCGGACCGCACGTCTTCAAGGCTCAGGCCGTAACTGGCCAAGGCGTTTGGGTTGACCTGGATGCGCACCGCCGGCCGCTGGCCACCGCTGATGCTGACCAGTCCAACGCCCAACACTTGAGAGATTTTTTGCGCCAGGTTGGTATCCGCGAGGTCCTCAACTTTATACAGCGGAAGGGCGGTTGAGGTAAGACCCAGGGTGAGGACCGGCGCGTCAGCCGGGTTCACTTTGCTATAGACGGGAGGGTTGGGCAGGTCCGCCGGAAGATACGTGCTCGCGGCGTTGATCGCCGCCTGCACCTCCTGCTCGGCGACGTCAATATCCTGATCCAGGGTGAACTCAAGCGTAATTTCTGAGGCTCCAAAGGAGCTGGTGGAGGTCATCTCCTTAAGCCCCGGCACCTCGCCAAATTGCCGCTCGAGGGGAGCGGTGACCAAGGCGGTCATCACGTCCGGGCTTGCTCCAGGATAGAATGTGAGCACGCGGATGGTGGGATACTGCACCTCCGGAAGCGCCGAAACGGATAATTGCGTGTAGGCGACGATCCCGGCGAGGAGAATAGCAGCCATCAACAACGACGTTGCGACCGGTCGAAGGATGAAAATCCGGGAGGGGTTCATGCGCCGTGCGCTCCGGCCCCATGCTGTGTCTGGGCCGTGACGTGGCTGCCGCTGCGCAGTTTGTCCTGCCCATCCGTCACCACAGTTTCGCCGGGCGCGAGACCGGAGCCGATGACGGCCGCGTTGCCTTCCGTGCGAGCAAGCTGAATGGGGCGCAACTCCACCGTGCCGTCCGCGCGCACCACGAAAACGTAATTGCCCTGGTTCCCGGTTTGGAGAGCCGCGGTGGGAACAATCACGGCGTTATGCAGGGTTTCGGTCTGGAGGTGCACGTTCACGAACTCGTTGGGAAATAGCAACTCATCATGGTTGGGAAATACGGCCTTCAGCCGCAAGGTTCCGGTGGTCTGGTCAATGAGGTTATCCGTGGCGAGAAGCGTGCCGCTAGCGATCGGGTGTTGATCGGCGCGGTCATAGGCATCGACGCGAAACGCCTGGCCGCGGCGGAGACCTTGCAAAATCGGAGTTAATTGTTCCTCGGGAAGGGTGAAAATGACTGCAATAGGCCGCATCTGGGTGATGACCAGGAGCCCGGCAGTGCTCGCCGCGTGCACAATGTTTCCCGCGTCGACCAGCCGCAAGCCAACCTTGCCGGAGATGGGCGCCGTAATCCGGCAATAGGAAAGATTCAATTGCGCGTTGGCAATCTGCGCCTTGTCCGCCTCAATGGCTCCCTGGAGTTGGCCGACGAGGGATTGTTGTGAATCGAATTGTTGCCGGGGAATAATTCCGCTTCCGAAAAGGGCTTTGTCGCGCGTTAGATTAAGCTGATCGTCCTGGAGTTGGGCCTGATCGCGGGCAAGCTGGCCTTGGGCTTGCTGCAACTGGACCTGGTAGGGCCGCGGATCGATCTGCACCAGAAGCTGCCCGGCCGCCACGTGCTGCCCTTCCCGGAAAAATACCTGCATGACCTGGCCGTCCACGCGGGTTTGGATCGTGTCCGTATTATAGGCCGTCACGGTGCCCAGGCCCGTGAGGTAAACCGGCAGGTTCCGCTTCTGAGCTTGCGCCACCATGACGGGGATCGGCCGCAGCGCGGCGGCGCGCGCCTGCGCGGCCCGGGCAAGCTGTTGCTCGTGCCCGCTCCGCACGGCGGCTTTCCACGCAAGAACGGCGACCACGGCAAAAATAAGGACCAGCACCCACGGAATCCAGCGGTGATGCGACTTGCGTGGAGACTTCATTTCATTCTGCGGAATCTGCGGCAGGACTTCATGTTTCTCCATCGTTGACTTGCTCCGGCACGGCGCTTTAGCGGTGCGTTATTCATGGTCTCACACAATCTTAAGTATGACGTATAGACCATGAGGAAGGTTTCAAGAAAGCCATGCAACCGGTTTCTATGTTATTTTTTCCTTTGCTTTTATTATAGCGAAACTTCGCCGCAGGCGTCTGCGGACCACCTCCGGTGAAAATAGCCAAACGCTATATTGAAAATAAATGGGTTGAGATACTCTCCGTAGGGGCGCTGCTTGCTGCG
>JBOGJX010000043.1:0-13262 GCA_050745285.1 Terriglobia bacterium | reverse complement strand
AGGAGTTGTCTAAGCGGACGGACTGGAGCCGCGGCCCTAGTACGGCTGATCCAGATTACCGCCACGCCCCCCAGGAAGCGATTGACGCCTTCAAGGATTTGAAGTTTGGGATTCGCATCCATTGGGGATTGTATTGCTTGATTGGCAGCCATGAATCGTGGGGTTTGGCGGGGGCGAATCGGGAATTCTGGAACATTTATAACGTCCTCCATCAGTTCTTTAATCCCACTGATTTTGACGCGGGCTCCTGGATGGACCTTTTCGAGCGCGCTGGGATCAAGTTCTTCACGTTTACCACCAAACATCATGAAGGCTTTTGTATGTGGCCGACGACGACGACACAACAGTGCCCGCGCCTGACGGCCGAAGCTTTCAATGAGGGATGTGAGCATCTTGAAACGGTCACCAACAACTACAGCATTATCGACAGTCCTTACAAAAAGGACATTGTAAGAGCTGTGGTCGATGCCGGGAGGAAGAAGGGCATGAGCGTCGGCCTGTATTACTCGCACATTGACTGGCATGATCCGGCTTTTGCCTGGGATCCTTTCAACTTTTACTACGACCCGAAATTCACCAGGCAGTCCAACCCGCAACGTTGGCAGACCTTTATAGATCATGAGCGGGAGCAGGTACGGGAACTGATGACAAACTACGGTCCCATCGACGTCGTCGACTTTGATATCGGATGGCCGAAGTCAGCAGATGGAGACATCGCGGATATCGCCAGGATGGCCCGCAAGTTGCAGCCGAACGCGATCATGAGGAGTCGAGGTATTGGCGCATACGGAGACTATTACACGCCAGAGAGACAGATTCCAGGGGGACCATCAAAAGGTTTGTGGAAAGTGATTTACCCGTGCGGAACGTCTTTTTCTTATATTCCCAGCGACATTTACCATCCCGCGGAGTGGGTCTTGGAAACTCTGATCAGCATTGTAGCCAAGGGAGGCAACTTTGAAGTGGGGTTCGGTCCCATGCCGAATGGCGTATGGGCGCCGGAGGCGGTGCAGCGGCTGGCGTACGTGGGTGATTGGCTTAAGGTGAATGGTGAGGCGATTTACAAGACGCGGCCAAGAAAGGTGTTTAAGGAAGGAAGCGACATTTGGTTCACGGCTACCAAAGATGGGAGATACGTATACGCCATCAGCACGAAATGGCCTGGCAGTCAATTGCGGCTGGAATCGGTTAAGGCGTCGCCGGGATCGCCGATTTTCATGATAGGTGTCCAGCAGCCATTGAAGTGGAGCCAGCAGGGAGAATCGCTGGTCGTGGACATCCCTCCGGAAGTCGCTGAGCATCAGCCCTGCAGGCAAGCCTTCGCCTTTAAGATTCAAGTGAGATCCGCATAGCAAGACTAGGCGCAGGGCATGCGCGAGTTGGCAAACGCCACATGAGCAACCCTGAAAGGAAGAAATGAGGAAAGTCCTGGCTATTTTTCCTCTTGACAAGGATTTCTAATTGATATACCAATATGTACATTGGCAAAAGGGAAGAGTACATGAGGGATCCCGCAGACGGGTAGAGTGTTAAATTCTGTCAGTCGAGTCCCCGTGCGACCTTAATTCCGAAAGTGCGACCAAACGGAGATGCTTTATGTCCAGGCAACTTTTTCGGCTACGAGTTTATTTGTGCCTAGCGTCTTTGCTAGTATTTTTGACAGGTATCCGTCAGCCTCTCAACGCTCAAGTCGGCATGGCGACGTTGAGTGGAATAGTCACAGATCCGAGCGGCGCCGTGATCCCCAACGCAGAAGTTACCTTAGAAAGAACCTCTGAACATGCGGCTCGCCAAACGGTCACGAATTCCGCGGGTGCCTATGTGATTCCCTCTATACTTCCTGGCACCTACCGGTTAAGCGTGAAGGCCAACGGCTTTGAGAGCCACGCGGTAGACAACATCATTCTCTCTTCCGGGCAAGGGAGCACCATTAATGTGACTCTGAAAGTTGGTGCAGCGAAGACAACGATCACCGTCACACAGAAGTCCCCACTTTTGGAAACCACGACTGCGACAGTGGGAACGACCGTGAACTCTCGGACGATGACCTCGTTGCCGTTAAATGGAAGGAACTTTACAACTCTCATTACCACTCTTCCTGGAACCTCTCCTGTTAACCCGCCTGATTCGACGAACCTCAGCCCGGCCGGGACGGCAATCAACCCGTCGGTTTACGGGCAACGACAGCGTGACAACCAATACACGCTGGATGGGGTACCCAATGCTGAAGCTATCTTTAACGCAATCCCTATGTTTCCGCCGCCTGAAGCGATCTCAGAAATGAAGGTTCAATCCGGGATGGATCAAGGCGCGTATGGTTGGGCGTCAGGAGCAAATATTAACGTTGTCACTAAATCGGGAACTAATCGGTACCATGGAGACGCGTGGGAATTCCTTAAGAATGGAGCGCTGAACGCAAGGAGCTATTTCTCTCCCAGCGTAGGAAACTACCAATGGAACCAATTCGGTGGAGCATTCGGCGGCCCGCTTGTAATTCCGCATGTGCTTTCAAAAGATAAGGCATGGTACGTTTTTGGCTACTACGAAGGCCTTCGGGACAATACTCCCGGTAGTCCCTATCTCAGCTTTGTGCCGACGGCAGCGGAGCTGAACGGGGACTTTACCGGAGACCCGCCAATATACAATCCATATACGACAATTACGGGTTCGAATGGCCAATTAGTTCGTCAGCAATTCCCTGGTAACATCATCCCCTCAGGAACAAGCAGTTTGTGCGCTCCTCAATCAACCTGCATCAATTCGGCGGCGTTGACTATAGCGAAAGGATTGTACCCTGCCGCCAACGATCTGCAAAGTGGCATCCCCGGCGTGAATTATCTGGGCACGTCATTTTCACGAAACACTTATGATCAGTGGAGCGCGCGCGTGGATCATCAGTTTGGCCAAAAGGATACATTTTACGCGCGATATAGTGACGCGCGAAACCCGCAAACATCGGTCAGCAACCCCAATCTGCCTTCGATCACCTATGCTCGATATACGAACATTGCTGCCGGCGACACCCATATGTTTGGTCCGTCTTTGTTCCTTACGGCGAGGTTCGGAATGCAGAGAAACAACTGGGGGAGTGTCACGGGAGGGCCGGACGTGGCTACTCAAGCGGGAACTCTCGCGGCATTTCCTCCTTTTAGCGGCCAGAATGTGATACCTCCGCTGCTGATTCCCGGGTTTCCTTCACTCAGCCAGGGGATTTCGTTTTATGGACCTCAGTACGTCTTTTCCGGAACCGCCGATGCGCAGAAGATACTTGGACATCACACAGTGGGATTCGGCGGAGGCATCTACCGCATGACATTCGTAACGAATAACCAGACGGGCACGCAAGTACAGTTCACAAGTGACCAGACTTCAAACTTTACGCCGGGTACGGGATATTCGTTAGCAAGCTATCTGTTGGGGCTGCCTGAGTCGGCCGGACGCGTGATTGGAGACACCTCGGGAAACATGCGCGGTTATGTCTATGACCTTTACGCGCAAGACTCATGGCGCGTTAATCCGAAATTAACCGTTAACCTCGGCCTGCGCTGGGATGTGGCTCCGACAATGCTTAATCTCGCTGGAAGCGGGACCTTTGTGTGGGAGACGGGCCAATACGTTTGGGACGTAAAGAATCCGATTACAGGTCAGCCTGCCAATATCCGAAGAGGCGCTATTCCAACGGACTGGAACAATCTTCAGCCGCGGATCGGACTCGCTTACGAATTGGCTCCCAAAACAGTACTGCGGGCCGCCTACGGGATCTTTTATGACACCTTTGGCGCCAACTATGCCCAGACGCAGCAAGGTAACCGTGGAAACTGGCCGTTTGCTTTTCCCCAAACGGTGGCGAGTCTTAACACAGACCTTCCGACCGCATTTCTCCAGAATCCATTTCCTGGCCAAGCGCAGGGTTCCACAACGCCTTTGGGCTGCCAACAGTGCT
Organism: Terriglobia bacterium; assembly: GCA_050745285.1. Taxonomy (GTDB): domain Bacteria; phylum Acidobacteriota; class Terriglobia; order UBA7540; family UBA7540; genus RH2-MAG17b. The sequence goes on along the minus strand of JBOGJX010000043.1, from coordinate 9,319 downwards.
TGGAGGTTGATCCCTCCGCCACAAGAGTTCCGATGATACAGGAATGGAGCGTTTCCCTACAACAACAGGTTACCCCTTCAACGAAGGTCGAATTGAACTACTTTGGCTCCCATGCGATCGATCTCGCAGGGCAGATCGTCGATAATACTGCGACAACTCCTGGGACCGGCCCATATCAGGATCGGCAACGCTGGCCTCAGTTTCCACCTTACGTGAATAACGGTTATAACCTATTTCCTTCGTGGTATGACGGGGGTGATGTGAGCGTTACAAAGCAGTATTCGCAAAATCTTTCTTTTCTTGCCAGCTACACTTGGTCGAAGACTCTGGACTACACCGACAGCCTGGCGAGCTTTGGATATCCCTTCCTCAGCCCGACGCGCTTCAACCTTAGGGATTTCAAGGGCCCGGCAAGCTTTGACGTAAGAAACCGGATTGTTGCCAGCTATGTTTACGATATTCCAATCCATTCGCAAAATAAGGCGCTGAACGCGGTGATTGGCGGCTGGCAGCATTCGGGCGTCTTTAGCGTGGATAGTGGCTTGCCGTATTTCGTTCTCCTTGGCAGCGACAACGAGAACATTGGCACGATTCCCGGGCGTGTTAATGAATTTCCAAATATGCTTACTAATCCTGAGGCCAACTTCAACCCCACGGTGAGTGAGTGGTTCAATACCAGCGCGTATCAACTTCCAGCGTTTGGCACTGCTGGGCAGGCGGGCAAACACGCATTATACAGCTCCGGAGAAGTCAACTGGGATGCCGATCTTGCCAAAAAGTGGCTCTTTGGAGAGGGAAAAGACTTGGAGTTTAGAGCAGATTTCTTCAATTTACCCAACGCCAGCACGTTCTCATATCCGGGATACTCACTTGGGACCTCCAATTTTGGGAAGATCAACGGCGTCCGGCAAGGCGGCCGGACAATACAGTTCGGTTTGAAATTGCACTTTTGAGGTGAATGCTGCCTTAAATCTGCGGCCCAGCAGAGGATGGCAAGGAGGCGCACCAGAAACGGCTAGAATCAGGGAGCGGAATGTAAAATACAAAGACCATGGAAGAACATCATGAGGTCGCACATTCTAACCTGTATGCTTTGTTGTCTCATGACGGCAATCGCTGTGGCAGCTTCTGCGACAGATCAGATACAGGATTTAATGCAAAGGGCGGCGGAAGCCGGCAGGTCTGGCAATACTGACCTCTCCGCCGCGCTCTACAAAAAAGTGCTGCGTTTGCGGCCTCACTGGGGGCCTGCTGAGTATGATTTTGGATTAACAACCTTACTTCAGAAAGATTATTCGGACGCTGCTACCCTGTTCGCGGAAGCCCTCAGAGACGATCCGTCATTAGTCGATGCCTATCTGTTCCAGGGAACCGCATACTATAACTTGGGAGATTACGGCCGGGCCTTACCCCCCTTGAAGAAATTTCTGCATCTCCAGCCCAATGACACGCAGGTACGGTTTTTCCTCGCTGGAACCTACTATGCTCTTGATGACTATTCCGACGCTGCACTGCAATATTTGGGTCAGGTTAAGTTTAGCGCTCGTCAGAACAATCTCTATTATTACCTAGGCCATTGTTATCTCGCGCTGGCTCGTGAGGCTGTGAAAACTCTTTCACGAGGGCCAAAGGGAAAGTACTACGTCAATTTGATTCTCGGAGAACAAGAAGCCCAGGAGAATAACACTCCATTGGCGATGCGGTATTTCCAAGACGCTATTAAGATTAGCCCCGACAGTCCAGAAGGGTATGTAGATCTCGGAAATTTGTATCTCCAAAACGGCAATGTTTCGATGGCAGCCACTCAATTCAGGGAGGTGCTGAGAAAAAACCTTCAGGGCTGCTCGGCCCTGGAAGGACTCGGCGATGCCGACTTGGCGGTGGGAAAGGTTACTAGCGCGCTCGCTAATTATGAGGCTGCAGTAAGAGCGCGGCCTGCTTGTATTGAGGAGCCGCCGCCTGAAAATTTAGGTCTCCATCGCAACGAGTTTTCCTCAAGGCTACGGGAGCTTGAGGCATACCCTGCATCTCCGAAGTGGGGGCGTGACGTCACGCTTCAGCTTGCCCGGCTGGAATACGGAACGGCTGAAGGCGTCCCAGGAGTTCCGGCCAGCGCCGAGGCGATGTCAGGGCCGGATACTCCTTCGGCGGCGCGAATAAGCGCCAGCTGCGCGGAGAGAATGAGAGCAGGTGGTTTCCATTCCTACGCTGAGGCGCATCTTTTCATGGCGAGTTGCGCCGAGCTTCATGGTGACTTGGGGGGCGCTACATCGGCCGTCGTTGCCGCAGGACAGGAAGCGCCTAGCGATGCAAAGGCCGCCTATTGGGCATTGCGCATATACATGCGGCTTTCCCGGAGGGTGTTTGTCACTCTGGTTGCGCTGTCACCTGGTTCTTATTTAGTGACCGAAATGCGCGCTGAGCAACTCGAGTTGCGTGGAAAAGACGCGGAAGCCGATTCGCAATATAGGGAAGCCGCCGAATCCAGCGGGCGTGATCCAAACCCTCTCATTGGATACGCAAGATTTGAATGCAAAAAGAATAGACTTGATCAAGCAGCGCCAATTTTAAAGAAGGCGCTCGATTTAGCTCCTTTTAATGCGAGCGCGAACTCCCTTATGGGGTACATCTATTTTACAAAGAACCAGTTCGAGACCGCAGTTCCGTTCCTGGACAAAGCAATCAAAGCGAACCCTGACGATGAGCAATCGAGAATCTATCTTGCGGAATCGCTTGGGAAACTGCATAGAATCCACGTGGCAATGGCGATACTCGAAGGTGCGCCCTCTGACAATGATGGACGCGTTCATTACGTGCTGGCCCGATATTATCGTGAGGCGGGGCACAAGAAAAAAATGGAGCAAGCATTGGCATTCTTTGGCGCACGCCAAAAGCAACTCCAGAAGAAACAGAATTCAATATATTGACAGGAGCATAGGGCAACGAGCCTCAGATGGGAATGGCCGGTGGCAAAACAAAAAAATTAAACAATAGCCGAGGAAAGCAATTTCTAAGAGACCGTCAGGTCAGCAGTGGCCATTTTCATTGTGAACCCCACGGCACGCACGGTGCGCTGCCAGCAGTGGAAACTTTACACGGGCGCGCCTCCATATACACCAGGTTTTCACTTCCCGACCAAGACGGACTCTGAGGTCCGCCGTGATTGCACGTCCGATTGGTAGATATAGCAGATGAGAACTCGAATAGCGTTCAGATCGTGGGCAATCCCATCATTACTAGGCTTGATAGTTGCCGGGCTGGCGACGTTTGCAAGCAGCCCCTCTATTTCAGGTCAAAATTTGCAACGAGTCCACGCCGCCAGCGGAACAAACGATTCGCAATCTCAATTGGCGACGAGTACCGTATTTGCTCTCAGGGGGACTTCCCCTTTGGCGCTTCCAGTTGCACAAAACATCCTTGAGCAACAACGCCAGCAGATCATTCACTACTTCACGCAGCAAATTGCCGCCACTCCAGCCAGACGGGATCGCCTTTGGCAACCCAACTTTTCCTCGGTTAATAACTATGAGGCCTCTCTTCAAACCCATCGAGATCATCTACGAAAGATGTTAGGACTCATCCGGCCTAGCCTTGGCACTCCGCAGATTAGAATCCTGCAGCAGAGCAAAGATCTGCAGATCGAGGATGTGACCATTCAGATCGACTCCAACCTTCGCGCGCGCGCCCTGCTGTTTCTGCCACACTCTACTACCCCCGAGCCCGCTGTGATCGCGATTCCGCCGGCCAACGAAAGGAGAGAGGAGTTCACAGGAATCGTTCAAGGGATGATGCCGGCCAAGTGGGTAACAACACTTCTCGATCGCGAAATCGCCGTGGTTGTTCCGATCACTGTGGAGCGGCGTGACGATCACCCACTCTGCCAGGCGGCGGGAGGTAAAGATTGCCGGAGGATTCTATGGCGTGCGGGTTTTATCATTGGTCGCACGTTAGTCGGAGTAGAAGTGCAGCAGGTTCTTGCCCTGCGGGAATACCTTTCCTCACAGCGGGCCATTGATCCGAAGCGAATCTTGGTTTTCGGGGAGCGCCAAGGGGGAATGACCGCATTGTATGCAGGAGCAATCGACAGCGGGTTCGCGGGCACCGCCATTGTCAACTACTTTCAGCAGCGCGAGGATTGCTGGAAGGAACCGGTTGATCGGGTGCTTTACGGACAGCTCAATGAGTTTGGTGATGCAGAAGTAGCAGCGCTGATTGCTCCTCGACCGCTGTTAATCGTTACAACATCTGGGGGACCGGTGGCATTTTCACGCGTGAAGCCGGAAGCGGCGCGAGCACATCGGTTCTATCAAGGCCTAAAAGCGCCGAACAAATTGGTCGCAATCGAGGTTCCAGAAGATGCGTTGCAGGTCACAGCATTGAAGCTTGCCACCTTGGCTGGCGCAAGTTCCGGTGGAAATTTACCCGAACTCACACTTCGCATTACTCGTAGCAAAGCTGATGCATCTCGGAACGAGCATTTTGAAATGCTCTATAGCTATCTTCGTGGCCTGGACGCTGAGAGCGACAAAGTCAGAAAAAACTACTGGCAGCTTTATTCTACGCCACCGCAAGATCGTCCCCGGAAGGCGACAGAGCTTCGGGCCAGCTTATCTCATCTGATGGGGGTAATTCCATCCGAGACGATTCCGATGCGTCCGCGCACGGCTTTAATTGGAGAAACCGATAAGTTCTTGGCCTATGACGTTTTCCTGGATGTAATGCCTGGTGTTCAGGCTTACGGACAGCTCCTAATCCCACGCGAGGTTGCGGGCCATACGGATAAGCGTCTTCCCGCCATGATATGTCAACACGGCTTTGACGGAGCGCCCAAGTATGTCACAGGGGTAGGAAACGGTCTCGAATCGAACGACCATTTTTACCATAGATTTGGAGAGCGCCTGGCGGAACGTGGTTATGTTGTGTTCGCACCCTATTTGACTGTTCCGGAGGATCCCGACCCTCCCGGTATTGTTCACCGAGCCGATCTTATCAATCCGTTAGTACGCTTGGCGGCCTGCCTGGGAATGATGCGCACCAGTATAGAGCTGGCTAAACTCCATCGAATAGTTGACTTCCTGCAGTCATTACCCTTCGTGGACGCGGACCGGATTGGCTATTACGGGCTTTCATATGGGGGGTATTCAGCCATGTGGATGCCTCCTTTAGAACCCCGTTTAAGGTTCACAATTATTTCTGCGTACTTCAATGACTGGAGCCGGATGCTCACGGATACAACTCGCGTTGGTGACTCCTACTGGAGCCTTCCGGACGAAGACTTTTATAACTGGAATGTTCTAAACCGTTTCACACATACCGAGCTTATCGCTGCCATGTGGCCCCGCCCGGTATGTGTTGAATGGGGCTTGAATGATCCCGTCACGCCTCCCGCATGGCACAGGCAAGCATGGGAAGAAGTAAAGGAATTCGCCAATTCTTGGGGTTTGGATGACAAGATTGTGGACGATGATTTTATTGGCCCTCATACCATTCACGGCATCGGCACCTTCTTTTTTATAGACCGATGGCTCCGGCCTGAACGTTCAGCAGGGCGTGATTATGGTTGCTTTGATTACAATTACTGTAACGAGACGGTTGCTCCTGCCTTTCATGGCTACTCCCTGAGTTCCCTGAAGATTGTTCCTTATGTGACACAACTTCTGGATTCCAATCGCGATTCAGCCATTCAAGGCAAGTTTTATGTTTCTGATGTATCAACAATGTTCATTGGGATGGCTTTCAAGATGTCGCGAATGGGAAATCCGGGAGATCTTATCGCGAGTTTCGGTTCACGTGAGGGAGCTGATGACGTTGGACAAGCAAGGGTTCTAGCGAAAGACGTGTACCCACATCTCGATTTGTGGTACACGGCTTTGCTTAAGAAGCCCGTTCGCTTGGATCCCGGAAAAATATACTTTTTTGAGATAAAGGCTCAATTAGGCCGGACCCCTGAGAATTACTTCACCGTGTTTGGTCCAAAGCCTTTGGGGGGCAAAGACTATCCTCCCAGTTTTGGTCTCTCATTTCACGTGCTGACGCGAAGCAATGAATAGATCATTGCCAGGGACTGAATGGCGAATTAAAGGCGCAGCATTGATGGTGGAATTCAAGTCTCAGTTCATACGGCCTTGACGATAGTGAGGACGAACGGCTATGGAGTTAAACGGCAAAGTAACCCTGATTACTGGAGGAAGCAAAGGGATAGGCGCAGCGAGCGCCCTCGAATTGGCTCGCCTCGGCTCAGACGTAGCGATTAACGGACGAAAGATAGATGAGGCGGCACAGGATGTTAAAACTAAGATTGAATCTTTGGGTCGCCGATGTCTTTTGGTGGCTGCCGACATGAGCAAACCGGATGATGCAATTCGGTGTGTTCATGAGACTGCTGACCGTCTGGGGAGCGTGGATGTATTAATCCATGCGGCGGGTGAAGGTATTCCGGGGGGCTTGTTGGATGTTGCTCCCGAAGCATGGTACAAGGCTTTTGATGTCCACGTGCACGCGGTCTTTCACCTATGCCGTGCCGCTGTTCCCTTCATGAGGAAGAAACGGGAAGGCTCCATCGTTCTCATTTCTTCGGCCGCCGGCTCGCGGGGCTGCCTAGGCGCGATAGCTTACGGCGTAGCGAAAGGCGCTCTTCCACAATTCGCCCGTTCTCTTGCTCGCGAACTCGCTGACGACAATATCCGCGTTAACTGCGTGTCACCTGGAGTTATCCGAACACGCTTCCAAGATCATCTCACTCCCGATCAGGTAAAAAACAATATTGAAAGACGCATCCCGCTTCATCGAGAAGGGAGGCCTGAAGACGTTGCTGCAGGCATCACCATGTTGGTTCTTAACGACTTTTTAACAGGAGAGACCCTAGCCATCGACGGCGGAATGACGATGCGGATCGCCTAAGCACGACGGGACCCGACCGTTCGTTCCAAAATCTCAATAATCGCAGCTTTTCATTGCGTATTGCCGATCCTCATCTTCTGACCGAGTTAACGTCGCTTTGTGCAGATGATTGACAAATTCGCTGGAGGAAACTGACACATGGAGCGGAGGACATTTCTGAAGGGCACAGTCGGAGGATTGGGTGCGCTGGCAGCGCTGCGAGCGGGTATGGAAGGCATTAAGGTAGGCGCTACGCCAGCTAGTAAGGGGGACCAAGAGGATCTTGCAGATGATAATTATCAAGCTCCGAGTTGGCTGCATTACTCTCAGGCGGTTTACTTTGACGGCTACTCGCCGCCGGTTTATCCGCACATGAAGGACTTTGACGCGCGGCGGCTGCTGGAAACGGTGGTGGAGCTGGGAGGCAACCTGCTGAGGTTTCAACCGATCGGGTACTTTGCGTATTACCCGAGCAAAGCTTTTCCGGTGCATGAGGAGTTAGGAAGCAGGGATTTGATCGACGAGGTGTCGCGGGAGTGCCGCAGATTGGGAGTACGTCAGTACTGTTACACAGGTTATGGTGCGCCCATTATGCTGACCGCGGATTATGTTAAGAAGCATCCACGCTTCGCTGATTGGGTGTTGCGCGGGCCAGATGGGGAACCTTATGGAACATACGGCCATTATGGTTGGATGACGCCTCTGCAAAGGCTGTGTACCACGGGTGACGCATTTCGCGAGGGGATGCGCACGGTGGTCAGGGAACTCTGTGAGCATGATATCGATGGCGTCTACTTTGATGGCCCCAGCCCTTTTGGTTATACGGGGATTTGCTTCTGTGACTCATGCCGGAGAAATTTTAAAAGGTTTAGCGGCATGGAGATGGAGCGTCTTCGAACTGTGCTCAATCTAAACCGGCTCCCGAACGATGTAGATATGAAAGCTTTGACCGCCTGGTATGGGTGGGCGGACCAGTTGACGAAGGAAGATTTCCTCGAATTCCGCAGGATCATTCACGGGAGCGGCAAGTTCATGCTTTGTCATAATGGTCCGTCATGGAGGGGGACTTCACTTCCTTTGGAATACCGCATACCAGATGGATTCATGGTGGAGGCGAGCCGGGAGACTTATGATCGGCTGGCGACGGGAATGATGGGAGCCTCGATGGGGAGGCCGTACAAGAAGGTGGCGCAGATGTATATGGGCAGCTACGCGGTGTCGTGGTTTGGGGAGCCGCCGCACGAGCGTCCGTGGGTGGTGCACAACACGAACCTGGAAGATAGAGATGAGATTCGGATGGTGGGATTTATCAATCTAGCGTGCGGCAACGACCCGATCTATGCGACGGCGAACCGGTTGTATTTCAAGGTAGGGAGTGGGAGCGCGAAGCCGGCGCAGGAAGTGTTCGAGTTTATGAAGCGGGTGGAAGGGATTCATAAGGACAGTGTTCCGGTACCTTATGTGACGATCGTCCCGACGTGGGGGTCGCAGCAGCTATGGCGGACGAGGAGGCAGAGCTGGAACTGGCCACTGATGAGCCAGGGGATGGGGTTGGTAATGCTGGACGAGCGGATCAGCGTGGATGTGAACGTGAGCACGGAGATGAGCGAGGGATGGCTGAAGGAGCAACGAGTGATCGCGTTATGTGGGGCGTCGGGGATTTCGGATGAGGAGGCGGAGCGTCTGAGGAGGTGGGTAGAAGGAGGAGGGGGATTATTGGCGACCTATGATACGGGGTTATACGACGAAAAGGGGGAGTTGCGGGAGGATGGAGGGGCGCTGAAGGAGGTGTTAGGGGTGGAGATGAAAGGGGAGCCGTTAGCGAGCCAGCCGGAGTGCTACTACCGGGTGAAAGAGAGCCATGCGGCGCTGGGGGGCTACGGGGCAGGAGCGGTGGTGGAAGGAGACAGCCGATTGGTGAGGGTAGAAGCGCGAGGAGGGGCGAGGGTATTGGCGGAATGCTGGAATCTGGGGACGGATGAGGTGCGGGGGCCGGCGGTGGTAGTGAACACATACGGGAAGGGGCGGACGATATACGTCAGCGGGAGCCTGGAGGCGAATTATGTTTACGACCGGGTGCAATCGACGGGGCGGCTGATGGCTGGGATGGTGAGCTATTTGGGAGGGGGAGGGCCGCTGCCGTACAAGCTGAGGGCGCCGGAGGGGGTGTATGGGGTGTTGCGGCGAGGGGTGAAGGGAGACCTGGCGCTATGGGTTTTGGGCGATGTGGGGTTTAAGGATGCGGACGCGGGGTTGATGAGGCAGGAGTATGTGGCGGCGGCTGGGGTTGAGGTGGGGATACGAATTCCGGAGGGACGCCAAGCGAAGGGGATGCGGCTGATGCGGGCAGACCGCTCGGTAGCTTATCGGATTGAGGATGGATACGCTGTAGCGACGATCCCCTCACTCCACATCGCCGAGGTCGTGCACCTGGAGCTTG
>JBOGJX010000042.1:0-5412 GCA_050745285.1 Terriglobia bacterium | reverse complement strand
AGGAGTTGTCTAAGCGGACGGACTGGAGCCGCGGCCCTAGTACGGCTGATCCAGATTACCGCCACGCCCCCCAGGAAGCGATTGACGCCTTCAAGGATTTGAAGTTTGGGATTCGCATCCATTGGGGGAAGTCGCTAAGCGCCAGCCCTGCAAACAAGCCTTCGCCTTCAGGCTTCAAGTGAGGTCCGCATAGCAAGACGAGGCGCAGGGCATGCGCGAGTTGGTAAACCCCACGTGAGCAACCCTGGAAGAAAGAGAATGAAGAAAATCCCGCTATTTTGCTCTTGACAAGAATTTATAAGTGATATACCAATTATGTACATTGGCAAAAGGGAAGAGTACATGAGGGATCCCGCAGACGGGTGGGGTGGCAAGTTTCGTCAGCCAAGTCCCTGTGCGACCCTGATTCCGAGAGTGGAACCAAACAGAGATGCCTTATGTCCAGACAACCTTTTCGGTTACGAGTTTATTTGTGCCTAGCGTCTTTGCTAGTATTTTTGGCAGGTATTCGCCAGCCTCTCAACGCTCAGGTCGGTATGGCGACGCTGAGTGGAATAGTCACGGATCCGAGCGGCGCCGTGATCTCCAACGCAGAAGTCGCCTTAGAAGGAACATCTGAAAGTGTGGCTCGCCAAACGGTCACGAATTCCACGGGCACCTATGTGATTCCCTCGATACTTCCTGGAACCTACCGGTTAAGCGTGAAGGCCAACGGCTTTGAGAGCCACGCAGTAGACAATATCATTCTCTCTTCCGGGCAGGGGAGCACGATTAATGTGATTCTGCAAGTTGGCGAAGCGAAGGCGGTTGTAACGGTCACGGAGAAATCTCCTCTTTTGGAAACCACAACCGCCACCATGGGAACGACCGTGACGGCACAGAAGATAACCTCGTTGCCCCTCCGTGGGAGGAACTTTTCGAGCCTTCTTACGACACTTCCGGGAGTGGCGCCGTTTGATTATTCGAGAGAGAACCTGAGCCCGGGCGCCACAGCCATCAACCCGCCAGTTAATGGGCAGCGACCGCGGGACAATGAATACACGTTGGACGGAGTGCCCAACATGGAAGTCATATTCAATGCGGTCGCAATGTTTCCGCCGCCGGAAGCGATCGCGGAAATGAAAGTTCAATCCGGAATGGATTCGGGGGCCTTCGGCTGGTCGTCCGGGGCAGACATTGATGTGGTTACCAAATCAGGAACCAATCAGTATCACGGAGACGTTTGGGAGTATCTGCAAAACGGGTCGCTCAACGCAAGGAGCTATTTCTCTCCTAGCGTAGGAGCCTACCAGTGGAATCAATTTGGCGGAGCATTTGGGGGCCCCCTGGTGATCCCACACCTACTATCGAAGCGCCACGGTTGGTATATCTTTGGCTACTATGAGGGGCTCCGCGACAATAGCAGTGGACCATTTACCAGCTTCGTACCCACGACTGCGGAGATGAATGGAGACTTTACTGGAGATCCTCCAATATATAATCCTTATACGACAGTTACGGATTCTAATGGTCAGTCCATTCGTCAGCAATTTCCGGGAAATATAATTCCCTCGGGTTCAACCACGCTGTGCGCCCCGCAGCCGACTTGCATCAATTCAGCGGCTGAAATCATTTATCGGGGGCTGATCCCTACGGCCAACTTCCCGTCGAACATCATTCCTGGGGTTAACTACGTGGGTCACTCGGTTTCACGAAACACCTACGACAACTGGAGCGCTCGGGTCGATCATCAGTTTGGCGCCAAGGATAACTTTTTCGGTAGGTATAGTGATGCTCGAAACCCGCAGTCCTCAGTTAGCTTTCCTAACCTTCCGTCGCTTACGCACGCGCGCTACACCAATATTGACGCAGGTGACATTCACACATTCGGCCCGTCGACGGTCCTCACGGCCAGGTTTGGAATGCAGCGAACTAACTACGGAAGTGTCACCGGGGGGCCAAACGTGGCGGTGCAGGCAGGGACACTCGACGCATATCCTCCATTTCACGGCTTCCAAGCTATTCCTCCTCTGACGATTCCTGGATTTCCTAGCGTTTCCCAGGGTGTTCAGATTTACGGGCCTGAATACATGTACACTTTAAGCGGTGATGTGCAGAAGACCTTTGGCCGCCACACCTTTGGCTTCGGCGCGGCCTTCTATCGTGGAAGTTTCATTACCGACAATCAAACCAGCGTCTCTGAGAACTTCACAACTGTTCCAACGTCGAACTTCGCTGGCGGGACGGGAGACGCGCTGGCGAGCTACTTACTTGGGCTGCCTTCATCGGCGGGGCGCGAGATTGGAAGCAGTGAAGGCAATATGCTGGGTTACGCCGGAGGTCTATATGCCCAAGACTCCTGGCAAATCAATTCTAAGCTCCATCTGAACCTGGGCCTTCGCTGGGATTACGCTCCTCCCATGATTAACGTGGTGGGGAGCGGCACGTTTTCATGGGAAACGGGTCAGTATTACTGGGACGTGAAGAACCCCATCACGGGGCAGCCCGCCAATATTCGGCGTGGCCTCATTCCTCCGGATCGACGTGATTTCCAGCCTCGTATTGGCATTGCTTATGCAGTTAGCCCTAAAACAGTGGGCCGTGCTTCTTATGCGATTTATACCGGTAACTTAGGCATGAACTGGGGCCAGGAAGACCAAAACAACCGTGGAAACTGGCCCTTTGGTTCCCCTCAATCGGAGGGAAGCCTCAACGCGACGCTTCCGACCGCATTTCTTCAGAATCCGTTTCCCCCGGGGCCAGCAGTTCCCTCCAGCACGCCACAGGGTGCGTTGTTAGGCATGGAAGTAGTGCCTTCCGGGTCGCGGTCTCCGATGACTCAGGAGTGGAGCGCTTCGGTCCAACAGCAGCTCACACCGTCAACAAAGTTGGAGTTAGACTATTTCGGTTCGCACTCGATCCATCTGGTCAGTGAGATGGTCGATAACACGGCCACGACACCAGGTTTGGGCCCCTTCCAGGCAAGGCAACGCTGGCCACAGTTTCCTCCATACACAAACGGTGGGTACAATATGTTCCCCTCCTTTTATGACGGTGGCGATGTGAGCTTGACCAATCAGCATTCACGGAATCTGTCTCTTCTCATCAATTATACCTATTCTAAAGTTATCGATTACGTAGACGAATTCGAAGACGTCAAGTTGAGCAACTTGGTCCCAACGCGGTTTACTATTCCTTCATTCAGAGGGCCGGCGCAGTTCAGCACGACAAACCGGCTGGTCGGCAGCTACGTTTACGATATTCCGGTGCATCCCAAGAACAGGCTCCTTAATGCTATAGCGGGTGGTTGGGAACATTCCGGAATCGTCGGCATTGACAGCGGCTTCCCTTACTATGCTTTTCTCACCACGGACCAAGCAAACATCGGGGCAGTAGGGGGACGACCGGATCAGTTTCCGAATCTCCTTTTTAACCCCGGGGCGAACTTCCATCCCACGGCAAATGAGTGGTTCAATACGGCTGCCTACCAGTTGCCGGTGTTCGGGACCTTTGGCAACGCGGGCAAGCACGCGCTTTATGGTCCAGGAGAAGTTAACTGGGATGCAAGCCTTGCCAAAAAATGGCCCTTTGGAGAGGGTAGGGACGTGGGGTTCAAGGCGGAATTCTTCAATTTGCCTAATTTCAGCACCTTCGCCGATCCGGGATCTGTGTTTGGGACGTCACAGTTTGGCAAAGTTAACGGTACCCGGCAGGGGGGGAGAGTAATTCAATTCGCTCTGAAGATCCACTTCTGAGCCAGATATTCCCGTGAGCGCACAAGTTCGGCAGGAGGAAATTGGGTTCGGCCGGAATACGAATCATCGCCTGGAAATCTGGAGAGAGAATTTAAAGCGTGGGGAACCAGCCAAGAGTATGACTTCGACGATGAAGAGCCGGATGCAGAGAAGGGCATTCCTCAAGGGGACAGCGCTGGGAATAGGTTCGTTAGCGAGTTTGAGACTAGAAAACACGTACATCGAGGCTCAGCCAAGTGGAGCCAATGCGGCAGGCAACGATCCGATACCCGCAGATAGTTATGAACCACCGGAGTGGCTGCATTATGCCCAAGGGGTGTATTTCGACGGCTACTCTGCTCCAGTTTCGCCACACATAAAAGACTTTAACGCCCAAAAGCTTCTTGAGACGGTGACAAAGTTGGGCGGGAATTCTCTGCGGTTTCAACCCATCGGGCACTGGGCCTACTACCCTAGCAGAGTGTTTGCCGTCCACCCTGAACTGGGAAGTCGCGACTTGATCGACGAAGTTTCCCGCGAGTGCCGGAAGCTAGGAGTGCATCAGTTTTGTTACACGGGTTATGGCCACCCTTTGCCACCTGCGTGGGTGAATGACAAGAGTCTGCGCTATGCAGATTGGGTGCTGCGGGGCCCGGATGGGAGACCTTATGGGAGTTACGGGCATATCGGCGAGACCCCGCCGTTGCAAAGGCTCTGTACGACGGGGGATGCGTACCGCACTGCGATCCGGGTTGTGGTCAAGGAGTTGTGTGAGCATGATATTGAAGGTGTCTATTTCGATGCGCCGAGCGCCTTCGGCTATACAGGGATCTGCTTTTGTGACTCCTGCCGGACAAACTTTAAGAAGTTCAGCGGGATGAGCTTGGAGCAGCTCAGTGGATTCGTGAAGAAGTACACGCCGAATGGATTGCCTTTCGAGTGGAGGCATATTCCGGCTGACGCGGACATGAAGGCGTTAGTTGCGTGGTATAGCTGGGCGAGCGAACTGACGAAGGAGGACTTGCTGGATTTTCGGAAGATCATCCACGGAAGCGGTAAGTTCATACTTTGCCATGATGGAGCATGGATAGGAACTGCGATTCCTGAGCAGTATCGGATTCCAGAGGGCTTCATGGTGGAGGCCAGCAAGGACACCTATCATCGGCTGACGACAGGGTTGATGGGGGCGTCGATGGTGAGGCCCCACAAAAAGGTGGCACAGATGTATATGGGAAGTTACGCGCTAACTTGGTTTGGGGAGCCGCCCCAAGAAAAGCCTTGGGTGATCAACGAGACGAACTTGGAAGATGGGGATGAAATTCGGATGGAAGGGTTTACGAATCTGGCTTGCGGCAACGCTCCACTTTATGCAGTGGCGAACCGGCTGTACTACGGGATCGGGAGTGGGAGCGCGGAGCCGGCAAAGGAAGTATTCGAAGTAATGAAGCGGGTAGAAGGGATTCACAAGGACAGTGTGCCAGTAGCCTATCTGTCGATTGTCCCGACATGGGAGTCACAGCAGCGTTGGCGGACGAGGGAATCGAGCTGGAACATGATGATGAGCGAGGGCCTCGTGCTGGCGATGCTAGATGCGAGGATCAGTGTGGATGCATACTGGACCCCTGAAGGAGTGAGACAAATGATAGGGTGATGGAAGGCAATCCTTGGCCTTGGGGAGCCTAACGGAAGGAGCCCGTAG
>JBOGJX010000041.1:0-3631 GCA_050745285.1 Terriglobia bacterium | reverse complement strand
GTGCCCTTCCGTTTTTGCCTAGCGAGTTCATGAATAATCCGGGTTAGGAAAAGTTAACCAGCGCCATATTCAATTTAACCTATTTATAATGAGTTACTTACATTGGAATCAAGGAAAGTAGTCTGGGCAGTCGTTGAATACTCTCTGAGGATCATATTTTTGCTTGAGATCAATTATCTGTGACATCAGGGCTCCATAATGTTCCTTCCAATCCGCCGCATCGAAATCCAGCCATCCGGAGATATACCTTTTCCCGCCCAACATCATGCCTGCGTGGCCGGCTTGCTTCAACATGGGTAGCGCGCGAGGCAAGAGGTGCTTTGGCACAGATGGCAGAATTCCAAATCCTATGACCTTTTCTCCTCCCGGGCGGGCAAAAAGCGGGACGGAGGTGGCCGACCCACGCGCCGGCCAGAGAAGAATATGACCGCCGGCCAAAATTTGGGAAGGAATACGCTCGATCACCTGCCCGATATAAAGAGGCGCTGATTCCCAAGGCAGAATGCACTCCATCCATGGGTGGGCGCAATTCCAGAAGCCGCCCGCCTTCCAGAGATCAAAAAGCGCGTCGAGGCGCGAAAAGAAGTCATGGAGTTTGCCGTCTTCGGTGTGGGTGTGCTTGTAGAAATGGAGATCGTGGAGTTTCTCCGCGTCAACTGGGCAGGCGGCGTCATCGGTCCCGCCGGTTTCGTCAATTTCAATCGTGCAATGCAGTGGGAAGAACCATTGCGCGAAGGGCCGCCGCTCATCACCCAGCTTCAGAAAACCCTGCGGCAGTGGCGCGCACCAGGCTTCAAGATAGTCAAACCGCTCTTCATCCATCAGCGTCTTGAGATCGTTAAGCAGCGCTCCAAGATCATCATAGAGCAGATAGAGGGTCCGGCAATGCGGCTTGTGCCTACGAAGCCGAAGCGTGGCCTCTGTGATCACGCCGAACCAGCCTGACCCGGCTCGTACGGCATTGAATAGGTCCGCATTCGACTGGCTGGAGCAGCGGACGCGCTCGCCGTCTCCTGTGACCACCTCAAGCTTTACGCAATGATCGGCCTGCGTTCCGTGCCGCCACGATGCGACGCCAATGCCAGCGGTTGAAAGCGTTCCGCCCACGGTCACGTCCAGATTATTGGTCAGCACGGGAGGTGAAAGACCAAGCGGCAGAAGACTTTTAAGCAGCGCCCGCCAGGTGATGCCAGCTTGGCAGCTCACGGAGAGACCCTCCGTGTTAATCCGAATAACCTGATCGAGCCCCCGCAGGTCCAGCAGAATGTCATCTGAGAGCGATTGGCTGCTTTGCGAATGCCCCGCTCCGCGTGGCACGGCATGCAACGAATGGCGGCCGGCAAACTTTACCGTCTCCGCCACATCCACGGCTGACGCCGCCCGCACCACAGCCGCCGGTTTGCGCTCCGCAATGCGGCCGAAGTCGGTGGACGCCGCCTCGCGGGCGCCATCATCCAGAAGCACCGGCCCCTTGATCTTCGCCGCCAGCTCAGTGGTCCAATTCATGCCGTGCCCTCCTTCCAAATGTTATTTACAGCCGCGCCCGCCGCGCTACTGTGTGGCGGCTCGCCGCCGTTGTCATTCCGCGCCCTTCGGCTTCGCTCAGGGTAAACTCCGCGAAGAATCTCTTCCGAAAATTCGACTGCGAAGGCGGAAGGGCACGGTTTTAACCGTGCCGTAACGTGGTCGCCCCTCACGCTGTCTCCGGCTGTGGCGATGGGTAGTGCGCCAATCGCCGCAGCCGGAGAGCGTAAATAGACGCCCCGGAAGGGCATGGCTGAAGCCATGCCCTTCCGTCCGTGTTTTCATGCTTTGCGTGTGTCGCAAAGCGACATGACTGACTGCTTTTGTGTCTAATCAACAACTCCGAGATTCTTCGTCGCCTTCGGCTCCTCAGAATGACACGCTCGCGGGGTTGTTGAGCAATCCCCAAAATCTAAAATGCAAAATGGAAAGGGCCGCAGAGTTTTAAGCGCAAAACTCTTTGCTACCTATTGGCACGTGATCGCGGATAAAATCATCCATTCACGCTAAGCCGACAGAAGATATTCTCATGAACTCGCAAATCCAACCCGGAAGAGTAGCCTCAATTAACCTCTCGAACGGAGGAGCGCCCAAAGCTGCCGTAGCAGAGGCTTTGATCACCGCAACAGGCGTGCGGGGCGACCGGCAACAAGACTTACGATACCACGGTGGCCCTGACCGGGCAGTGCTGATCTATTCAGTGGAGCTTATCCACGCTCTGCAACGGGAAGGCCACCCTATCCGCAGCGGTAGCACAGGCGAGAACTTGACCGTTTCAGGATTAGAGTGGGATTCGATTGTTCCCGGCGTAGAGCTCTGGGCCGGCGGCGTGAGGCTTCAGGTAACGAAGTATGCCACGCCATGCTACAAAATCAGCGGATCATTTCTGGGCGGCGAATTATCACGCATTTCGCAGAAGCTCCGCCCAGGCTGGAGCCGCGTCTGCGCCCGGGTATTGACCCCGGGCACGGTGCGCGTGGGTGATCCAGTTGAAGTAATCGAGCGCTGAAAATCCCCCAGGGAGTGACAACGATGCCAAAAAATTTCAAAGATCTTTCGGAGCGGGAAATCATGGCTCTGGCTATTGCATTGGAAGAAGAGGACGCGCGGATTTTCGGCGATTTCTCCGAGGGTCTGCGCGACTCCTATCCCGCCAGCGCGAAAATATTCGATGAAATGCGGGCGGAAGAAATCGTGCACCGCGACACCTTGCTCGAAACCTACCGCCAGCGCTTCGGCGAGCATATCCCGCTCATCCGGCGCGAGGACGTGAAGGGTTTCGTCAGCCGCCGCCCCATATGGCTGGTGCGCCCGCTCGGCCTCGACGCGGTAAGGAAGCAGGCCGCGTTGATGGAAATGGAAACCCGCCGGTTTTATGAGCATGCCATCCCGCGCGTTTCGGACGCTTCGGTCCGCAAGCTCCTGGGCGACCTCGCCGAGGCCGAGCGCGCCCATTGCGCCATCGCCGAGTCGCTCGAAGAAAAGCACCTTACGCCCGGCGCGCGCAGCGAAGAAGACCTCGCCCGGCACCGCCAGTTTGTTCTACAGGTTGTTCAGCCGGGGCTTGAAGGTCTCATGGATGGCTCGGTTTCCACGCTGGCTCCAATCTTTGCCGCTGCGTTTGCCACGCACATCACCTGGGATGCATTCCTTGTGGGCCTGGCCGCGTCCATCGGCGCGGGCATTTCGATGGGATTCGCCGAGGCAGTCTCCGACGACGGCTCGCTCACAGGGCGCGGATACCCATGGGTGCGGGGAACCATCTGCGGCTTGATGACCACCGCCGGAGGAATCGGGCACACGCTGCCCTTTCTGATCCCCAGTTTCAGGGTTGCATTCACCGTGGCCGTGGCGGTGGTGGCTTGCGAGCTGACGGTGATCAGCTACATTCGCAATCATTATATGGATACACCCTTCCTCTCGGCGTCGTTCCAGGTGGTCCTGGGCGGGGTGCTGGTCTTTATCACTGGAGTGCTGATCGGAAGCTCGTAAGGCACTTAATCGGTTCTAGCGGGCTGCTGAAAAACTTGTGACGGCGGCTTTATGCCGCCATTGACACGTTGAGAACACTTGACTTGTGGCGATGTAAAATCGCCGCTACACCGAT
>JBOGJX010000040.1:0-4620 GCA_050745285.1 Terriglobia bacterium | reverse complement strand
GCGCTTGCTTTCATTGGCGTTCCTCGAAGTTCATTAAAGACGCGTTGTCATGCAGGATCCTTCGCGTGTCATTCTGAGCGAAGCGAAGAATCTGCCTTTTCCATGGTCCACAAACAGATGCTTCGCTGCGCTCAGCATGACATTTCCTTTGGTTGCGGCCGAAGGCCGCGCTGCGCTACCTGTTTCCGGCCACCGTGTTACGCCAGCAATGTTTTTCGCACGGTCCTCTTCTCAATTTTCTTCACATATCCCGTGCCTTGTATGATTCGTTTCACGTAGATGCCGGGCGTCACAACGCAATTCGGGTCTAGCTTGCCCAATTCGACGAACTCTTCAACTTCTGCGATGGTGGTTTTTGCAGCAGTAGCCATCACCGGATTGAAGTTGCGCGCCGTTTTGCGGTAAATCAGATTTCCCCAGCGGTCGCCCTTCCAGGCTTTAATTAGGGCAAAATCCGCGGTGAGCCCGCGCTCGAGGAGATACGGCCGGCCGTTAAATTCACGCACTTCCTTGCCCTCCGCGACCATCGTACCCACGCCAGTCGGCGTGAAGAAGCCGGGAATCCCCGCGCCCCCGGCGCGGATGCGCTCGGCGAACGTTCCCTGGGGATTCAACTCCATTTCAAGTCCGTCGTGCAGGACCAGGTTTTCGAGATGCTTATTTTCGCCGACGTAAGAGCCGATGAGTTTCCTGATTTGCCCGGCTTCGAGCAACAGGCCCAACCCGAAGCCGTCCACGCCCGCATTATTACTGATGATGGTGAGGTTTTTGGAGCCTTTGCGAAGCAGGGCATGGATCAGGTTCTCCGGAATACCACAGAGCCCAAACCCACCGACCATGAGGCTTGCGCCATCCTGAATATCTGCAACTGCTTCGTCTGCGTTGGGGAAAACTTTATTCACCGCGCCAGTATACCGCGAACCATGGCTCATGTAATGCAGGCCAAGGAAAATAGCGCAGCAGAGTCGCAACCAAACCGGATGTCATCCTGAGCGGAGCGAAGAAGCTGCTCCGAAAAGCCCGGCAAGAGACTGTAAGAAACCGTTTCCAAGCGGCACGGCTAAAGCCATGCCCTTCCGGAGCCTTTTCGTCCTTTGTGGGTGGCGCAAAGCGACATGACCAACTGTTTTTAGACGCTGGTCCAGGGTAGACAGGTGCTTCGCTGCGCACAGCATGACAGCGCCTTTGGGTTGCGGCCCAGGGACGCCCTTCGCTACTGTCTCTCCTTCACGGTTTCGTAGAGTTGTTGCGCTTGCTTAAATTCGCGTTCCAGGACTTCGTCCGTAAGGTGATTCCTGAGGGTTTCGAGCTTGCTGATAAGCGAATTGAGGGCTTGTTGAATATTCTCCTGGTTTGAGGAACATATGTCGCGCCAGACGGCGTATGGGCTCCCGGCAAGGCGCGTGGCGTCACGGAATCCCGAGGCGGCAAGATCGAGTGGCAGGTCCTCACGCTCCTCGATCATGCTGGCGAGGGCGGTTGAAGCCAATTGTGGCAGGTGGCTCAGCGAGGCCATGGCACGGTCGTGCGACACGGCATCCATCACAACCGGGCGCGCGCCGAATGAGGCCACAAGGCTGCTCAAGGCTTTCACGCGCGGATCGTTTGCTATCCGAGGCGAATCAAGCGTCAGAATGTAAGCTGCATTCTCGAAGAGTTCTGGCGCGGCGTTCTCGATGCCCGAGCACTCCTTGCCGGCGAGTGGATGTCCGCCCAGGAAGAGCGGCTCCCCATTAAAATTTTCCCGCGCCTTCTGGCAGATCATAACCTTGGTGCTGCCCACGTCTGTAATGAGCGCGCCCACAGGTAAGGCATTTTTCAGTTGATCGAGCAGCCTAAGAATCCCTCCGACGGGAGTGGCAAGGATCACCAGATCCGCATTTGCAACCGCCCTGCGCAGATCCTCTTCGCCAGAAGAGATGGCCCCGGCGTTGAGCGCCTTCTTCAGCACTTCCGGACGATCACAGCCGATGCGAACACCACGGAAGCCGCTCCGTCTGAGGGCAAGGCCCCACGAACCTCCAATCAGGCCCGTGCCAATAATCGCCGCGCGCTCGAAGAAATCACTTGATGAAGACATAAAAGTAGAGACAAGAGACGAGTGACAAGTGACAAGCACGAAAATGGAGGCGGAAGGGCACGGCCGTTTTTCTTGGAAACGCTGGCCGTGCCCTTCCGCCTCATTGACGGGAATTTTCGAAGCAGAGACGAGTGACAAGCGACAAGCAGATGCTTCGCTCAGCATGACATATCAACGCAGTTCGGCATTCTGTTAATGCCTTGCTGGAACCTGACACCTGATACCCATTACTGGCGCCCGCCCGCTATTGTTGAATATCCCCTCTACAGCGTTCTTCCCACCGCCGGGGCGATGAGCTTCAGCTCGGAAACGAGCTCCGCGAATTGCTCGGGGTAAAGCGCCTGCGGCCCGTCGCTCAAGGCCTTCTCCGGATCGTTGTGGACTTCGAGAATCAGTCCGTCGGCGCCGGCGGCCACCGCGGCGCGCGCCATCGGAAGCACCTGGTCGCGCCTGCCTGTGGCATGGGACGGATCGGCAATGATCGGAAGGTGAGAAAGTTTGTGGATTATGGGGATAGCTGAAACGTCCAGGGTGTTTCGCGCTGCGTTCTCAAACGTGCGGATGCCACGCTCGCAAAGCACCACGTTGTAGTTGCCGCCGGACATGATATATTCCGCCGAAAGCAACAACTCTTCGATCGTGGCGGAGATACCACGCTTGAGCAAGACCGGTTTTGCCACTTTGCCCAGCGCTTTCAGCAGATTGAAGTTTTGCATGTTGCGCGCGCCCACCTGGAAAATATCCACGGCGTCAAGCATATGTGGAATTTGCGTGTGGTCCATTACCTCGGAAACCACCAAGAGGTTGTGCCGGTCGGCGGCTTGGCGCATGTACTCAAGCCCCTTTTGCCCCAGTCCTTGGAAACTGTAAGGTGAAGTGCGCGGTTTAAATGCGCCGCCGCGCAGCACGCGCACGCCCTGGCGGGCGACGAGTTCTGCAATAATATTGATCTGTTCTTGGCTCTCCACACTGCAAGGGCCGGCCATCATCACAACGCGCTGCCCGCCCGCGTCAACGCCTTTGCCGAGCTGAATTACGGAGCCGCCGGGGCGGAAATGGCGGCTGGCCAGCTTATAAGGCGCCGTGATGCGGTGGACTTCCTGCACCCCCTCCAGCAATTCAATCTCGCGGACATCGAAGTCTGTCTTTGCGCCCACGCCGCCCAGCACCGTCTGGAGCGCGCCGGTGGAGCGGTGAACGTCAAACCCAATCTTCATGAGCTTGTCGATGACCGACTGGATTTGCTCTTCGGTTACGCCCTCTTGCATGACCACAACCATGATTCAAGGCTCCTTCGGGTCCGCTTGGGTTTCCTCGATCAAGTGGCGCTCGAGCGAGCGGGCTTCATCAATGATGCGCTCGAAGAGCCGTCGGACGGCCGCGTCATCCAGAGGGCCGGGATTCGCTTTGACGACGTTCCGCAGGATTTCCGCCTCCCGCTCGGGCGCCCACGCCGGCAATCCCCGCTCTTTCTTGTAGTGTCCAATTTCCAACGCGCACCGCGCGCGCTCATTCAGCAACTTTAGAATCTGCTGGTCAATCCCATCAATTTGCTTTCGCCAATCCGGCAAATCCTTCATTCAAGTTTGCTCCCTGTGCCTGATTTCAACCAGCGTACAAACCGCTCAATCCCTTGGCCGCCTTCCCGCTTGTAACGCTCTTCAATAGCCCGCACCAGCGCGCTGCCCACGACGGCAGCATCCGCCAGAGATTGTACCTGCCGCACCTGCTCCGGGTTCGACAGGCCGAAGCCCACCGCGAGCGGCAGCTTCGTGAACTTTCGCACGCGTTCGATCAGCGGCAGAACCATGGCTGAAAGATTGGCCTGCTCGCCGGTCACGCCGGAGCGCGAGATGAGATACAAAAATCCAGACGATAGATTTGCAATTCGTTTAAGGCGATCATCGGTTGACGTGGGCGAGGCCAGAAAAACCGTATCGAGCTTCTGCGCGCGCATGGCGCCGACGTATGGGGCAGCCTCTTCAGGTGGAAGGTCCACCACGAGCGCCCCCTGGCCGTCCGCGCCTGCAAGATCGCCGGCAAAGCGCTCAAGCCCGTATTGGAGGATGGGATTGTAGTAGCTGAACAAAATCATCGGGGCGCGCACAGACTCGCGCCATTGGGGAAGGTGGTCCAGGATTTTGCTCAGGGTCGTTCCGCCCTTAAGCGCCCGCTCGGAGGCGTGTTGAATCACGACGCCATCCGCCATGGGATCGGAGAAGGGCACGCCCAGCTCGATCAGGTCCGCTCCGCCCTGGTCAATGGCGTTAAGCAATTCGCCGGTCGCCTCTAGCGACGGATCGCCCGCGGTCAAATAGAGAATCAGCCGGTTCGCTCCGGCCGCCGGGGGATCGCGGAAAATCTCCTCAATCTTGTTTGTGCTCGTTGTTGGCATCAGAAAAAATCGCCCCAATCGTATGACATGCGCCACCCAGAAATTGTAGGGGCGGCAAGCTGCGCCCCTATCCCGGACTATTCACGAATCGGATGCCATTGTCAGGAGGGCTTTAACCCCGCCGAAAGCTCGCGCCTTCCAATTC
>JBOGJX010000039.1:0-2637 GCA_050745285.1 Terriglobia bacterium | reverse complement strand
AGACGAAAAGGTCCATCCGGCCGTCGTTGTTGATGTCGGTGGCGACCGCGCCCCAGGCCTTCCCAGGCAAACTGGCGATTCCCGATTCCTTGCTGACGTCGGTAAAAGTTCCGTCGCCGTTGTTGCGGAAGAGCCAGCTCGGCATGGGACCGTAGACGCTCGGAATGCAGTACCGCACCCCGATCTCACGATTACCGCAGATTTTGTTCTTTTTCTTGCTGTAGTCAACAAATTGGCAGACGAATAGATCCAACTTCCCATCATTGTCGTAATCGAACCATGCCGCGCTTGATGACCATCCCGGCGCGGCAACGCCCGCCTTCTCCGTGACATCAGTGAAGGTCCCGTCATGGTTGTTGCGATAAAGGACGTTTCGGCCGTACTGGGTGAGATAAATATCCGGCCAGCCATCGCCATCAAAATCTCCTACTGCCACCCCTTGGCCATATCCGCCGGAGCCAACGCCCGCTTTTTCGGTAACGTCTGTAAATGTTCCGTCCCGGTTGTTATGATAAATGGCGTTTCGCAGCGGAGGCTCGGGGTTGTAGAAGTCGCATTTACCGCTGTTCACGAGATAGATATCCATCCACCCGTCGTTGTCGTAGTCGACGAACGCGCATCCGGCTCCGGTGGTCTCCGGCTCGTAGTATTCGAGCGAGTGTCCGTTGTGATGAGTCCACGTGATCCCGCTTTTCGAGCTGGGAATCTTTTCAAACGGAAAAGCGGAGACCCCCGCAGCCTGCAACTCATCGAGCCGACGCCTGCTACCCCACGACGCCCAGGCTCCAAATCCTGCCATTCCAAGCAGCTTTAGAAAGCCACGGCGCGAATATGCCCAGGTGGTATTCACTATGCTCCGCGCCTCAGGAAGTTTGCGGCAATCGCGTGCAGCGTTGGAATGTCGCGAAATCTTTTATTCAGTGGTCATGCCGCTTTGCGGCGCCCGCAAAGCAACAAAAATATAGCGGAAGGGCACGGCTTCAGTCGTGCCGCGAGCGTCGCCCCCGTCACCCCCGTCCCCTCTCCCTGTGGGAGGGGGGCCACGAAGTGGTGGGTGAGGACGTTTTCGGCACGGTTAAAACCGTGCCCTTCCGCCTTCTCAACCAGAGTTTTCACAGAGACTCTAAAGTCCGGCCGGCGGCCCCGCCGCGGGCGCTCCCGGCTTATGCGGGCGCGCGGCCTCGGGGGATGCGTCCTGTGTTTTTCCGCCAGGCAGCGTTGCCGTGCCATCATAACTGGGTTTCGCTGCCAGGGCTTCCTGCCTGGCCTGAATCTCAACATTTAGCTTTGCGACAACGGCCCTTTCACGGTTGCCGTCCTGCTTCCTATGGAGCCTATAATAGACAAGCGCCAGCGAGACGTGCGCCTGCACAAAATTTGGACTTCCTTTGACCAAAGCCTCGAGTGTCTTCCTGGCCGGTTCGAGATTTCCCATGCCGACCTGGGCGACTGCTATCTGATAATCGACCTGCGGCGAGCCGGGCCGCACCTGAAGCGCGCGAGCGAGGTAAGGTAGCGCTTCCTTGTATTTTTGCCCTTCATTCAACAGAGCTGCCAGGTAGAGATTCGGGTCGAATTCGTTCGGGTCAATCGCCAACTCCTGGCGAAAGGCTTCCATGGCTTCGGTGCGTTGCCCAGACTCAAGAAGCGCTTTGCCGTATAGCCAATGGGCTAGAGGAACCTTCGGATCGAGTTTGAGCGCTCGCGAAAGTTCATCGATCGCTCCCGGCGTGTCGTTGACCGCGAGGCGCGCCTCTCCGAGCATCAAGTGGGCCTCGGGAGAGTCCCCATGGCTCAGGATTTTATTCACGAGGATCTCTCCCTTGGCAACTTGTCCGTCGCGGAGCAGCGCCATCCCCAGCAGGTAATCCAGCGCTTGCTGCTGTGGGTACGCGGCTTCGAGCGGCTCAAGGAGTTCCACGGCCGCCTTGTACTCTCCCAGGCGGAAGTAACAATCGCCCAGCAGAAGGCCAATTTGCAGGTTCGCGGGCTCGGCGACATGAAGAGGGGAGAGTCCGCGCACGGCCTCGCTGAGCTGCATCGCTTTGTAATGCGCCAGCGCCAGGTTCAATTTTACTTCGGGATTGCCGGGCTGGATCCTGAGCGCTTTCTCGTATTCCCCAATCGCTTCCGTGTACCGGCCTTGGTGGGCAAGCGCCGCGCCCAGATTGGCGCGCGCTACGAAGTTGCCGGGATCGAGGGCGAGGTACTTCTGATACCCTCGAATGGC
This sequence comes from Terriglobia bacterium, assembly GCA_050745285.1. GTDB lineage: Bacteria > Acidobacteriota > Terriglobia > UBA7540 > UBA7540 > RH2-MAG17b. The sequence continues at coordinate 407 of JBOGJX010000039.1, read as the reverse complement.
TTCATCAAAATCTCCCGCTTGATGAAGCTGGATGGCTCGAATCAGAATTCGTTGGATTTCGGACTCGGATGCCTTTCCTGCTCCTTCTGGCGTAGGAGAATGGCTTGCCCGGGCGGGTATAGTCTGTCCCGCCATAGCCCCAACCCAAAGGACGAAGAGAATCACGCAGGCGAACACGAGGTTTTTCCGCCTCAGCATGGTATCAGCATAAACGAAAAAGGGGTGGCCGGAAAGGCCACGTATCGCGCAATCTAAAATGTTACCCGTGGGGTAACGTCTTGCAATCTTAAAATGTTACCCACTATGGACACGGGTAACGCTATGAGTCGATCTTCGAGAAAAGAGTATTGGCAAAGAATTTATCCCCGCTATCAACGGGCGAGCCAGGCGGAGAAGCGGCGCATTCT